>JASFHE010000068.1:0-15589 GCA_050123415.1 Desulfobacteraceae bacterium
CGCAGAAGATACCGAAGGCTGATCTTCAAGAGCTTCGACGGATTCAGTGATATAACCGACTTCTTTATTTTGCTCCTTTTGCTTCTCTTTTAACTGCTCCAGTTCGGCCTTTAATTCATCGACTGTTCTCTGTAATGTCTGAATCTTTTTACTCAGGTCAGAGATTTCGTCTGACATCGCAATACCGGCGTTCAAAAACACAAAGGTGAAACCAATTACCAAAATGACACGTGATTTCATTTTATCCTCCTTTGGGGAATTCCTGCAGGCATAGCATTCCTCTTTTCTTTTAATAATACGATAAAGCCTTATATTGTGTCTGACTTACTGTATCCTAAAGCCATATATCTTTGATACAGGTTAATCGTTTTTAAAATGCTCTCCGTTTTTCTCTGTCTCAAGATAAAGAGATGTAATCAGGTTACTCAGAAGGAGAAACAGTTCACGATAGGTCTTTGTCTTTTTAAAATCAGCGGCAAAGATAGTTCCGCGTACTGTTTCTCCCAGAACCGGGATAGCTGTCCAGGACATTGATAGTATTTCAGCTATCCTCTGAACGGAAATACCCGTGTGTTTCAGGGGTGATAATATTAATGCCAGCCCTTTTGTTAATTCTTCGGGGGATGTTGTTCTTACAAGCAGGGCGCTTGCAAGTATCAGGAGAACAATACGGGAAGCAAAGATGACCCCTGTCGTCAGTCCTTCATGAGTAATATTGAAATGAGCTATGGTGACCATGGAATGGGAGCCTGAATTGAAGAAGACGGGAAGAAGAAAACTGAAAAGGATTAATGAGCTGTATTGCTTCATTTTAGTAAACAGGTATGACAATGGCGTATGCGAAATGACCGCAGCCGCCGCCAGACATATAAACAGGATAAAATATATCCGGTAACTATCTGTAATAAGCACTGCGAATGAAAGCGTGATAAGCGGGATGAGTTTCATGTGCCCCGGTAGCCGGTGGAGATATGAATGCCCCGATACGTACTGGCTTTTTAATTGTGATGGAGTGTGTGACCGGATAACCTCATGTCCATGATAACTATCAAGTCTTTCCAGGTTTTGACACACACCTCTGGCTACAATGCCAACCAGATAACCCATTACAACAGCCCCGATGCTCATCCATGGAAAAAATATAAAAATCCCGCTGTGCCTGACCAGGATAAGATAGGCCAGCAGGAGCTGAATCATGTTATGAGAAAAGGCGCCGATGACACTTATTCCTATGATGCTAAGTCCGTGTCTTCCCTTTAAGCCCGAAACATGGAAAAAGAATCCCATGATTAAGGTGCTGATGACAGCGCCTGAAAAACTTAAAATAAATCCGGGTGACATGAATGTCCCTATTATAAAAGAACTGAGAATGGTGCGCAGAATGGTTATTTCGAGAGCATACCTGAAACCCAGCATGATCATGGCTGTTAATGTAAGGATATTGGCCAGGCCAAGACGCAGACCCGGAACAGGGTGGGGGATCAGGGATTCGGAGATCTGCAGTACACAGGCCAGGGCAACAAAAAGGGCCACTTTGGTTTTGTTATTGGAAGAATCCTGCATCACATATCCTCTCGCCGGGTTAATAGGCAACTGCATCAACAACAGAGGAATCAGACGACTCGATTTCTATAAAAATTTTATGGGGCAGACATACGATTTTTTCGCCCGGATAATATATCCACCCCATATGTACGCATGTCTGCCGGGGACAATTGGATTTTTTAACCCGTAATTTATTATCCCTGACCTCTATACTCATATCCCCGTTTAAAAGGGTGAATTCCTGATCTTTATCTAATTTTATCTGTCTTACTATTTTACCTTCATGAAAAATAGAAACCTTGTGGTCATTTGGCAACGACCTGCTCATGTCCTGCCCGGAAAATATTACTGCACCTATGGTAATGGACAATATGAAAAGAATTAATATTATATCGGATATCGTGACCCGATAAATATGCGTATTTTTTTTTGGTTCTATTCTTTGCACGTCACCGGAAAAAAAAGTCAAGATCGTTAAATATTTCTCAATAATACAGCGAATTAACCGTAAGATCAGCCTGCTTTTGGAGATGCCCTTCTTTAAAAAGAAGAGATTGAAAATAGAGAGTGTTTCTGAATGTGTACATTTGCCACTGCATCAGGCAAATTATTAGATTCTATAAGTTATGAAGAGCATATATATTTTTAATAAAAACACGCGCTATGTCAAGGAAAAATAAAGTAAAGATCTGTAACCTGAATGAAAGATAGAATATAGAATCAGTTAGTGGAAGCGCCTGAATGGCTGTATTTGATAATTAATACGCGCGTGAGATACCATGGGTTTTCATCAAACCGTACAAACGTGCTCTGCCCAGGCCGGCAATACGGCAGGCCTCTTTAATATCCCCTTTAGTAACTGAAAGCAGTTCACGAAGATATTTTTTTTCATTTTCATAAATAATATTTTCCCTGAATTCTTTTATAGTGGGAATTATCTGAGGTATTGGATTCTCTAATTTATAACTCCCGTTTCTTTCAGTTCTTTCGGGATGATCGGAAATAGTGGACCGGGCCAGATTAATTCGTATTTGATCGGAAAGATGTTTTGGAAAAAGAGTAGGTTCGTAACGGGCCTTGCTTATTGCCCCTTCCAGGGCGTTAACAAGCTCTCTTACATTTCCGGGCCAGCTGTAGACCTCGAGTGTTTTAATAAATTCCGGAGAAAATCCTTTTGTTCCGATCCTTTCGCGTTCGCAGGCCTTGATGATAATGTTCATGGCCAGTTCTTTAATATCCTGGACCCTTTCACGAAGAGGAGGTAAAGAGATAGGGAGGGACTGGACGCGGAACAGGAGATCCTGCCTGAATTTGTGTTCTTTGATCATCTGGTCAAGATTTCGGTTTGTTGCCGCAACAAGCCTGAAATCACTTTTTATTTCTTCTTTTCCTCCGACCGGCCTGAATTTCCTTTCCTGTAATACCCTCAGGAATGTTTTCTGCACCGACATTGGAAGTTCGCCTATTTCATCAAGAAACAGTGTGCCTTTATCCGCCTGTTTTATTAAACCTTCCCTGTCACGATCGGCCCCGGTAAAGGCTCCTTTGACATGGCCGAAGAGTGTGCTTTCTACAAGGGTCTCAGGAAGCGCCGCGCAGTCAACAATAACAAAATTATTATCCCTGCGGTCACTGTTGTCATGTATCGCAGATGCAAACAGCTCTTTTCCTGTTCCTGTCTCACCGGTAATAAGGACGCTTACATCACTCAATGCGGCCTGGGCTACCTGATCGAGGCAGTGTCTGACCTTTGCGCATTCCCCGATAATACCCTCTCTTTTTAATACAATGGAACTGCCTGCAACCTTTTTTTCTTCCCTGTACTGGAGCGCCCTTGTTAAGGGCAGTGTCATGCTTTCAACAGAGAGAGGCTTTTCAATATAATCCCACGCACCGTTTTTAATGGCCAGTTCCGCGCCGTCAGGGTCTCCTTCTCCTGTCATTATTATGACTTCAGGATAGGATGGATTACTTCTCAATTTTGGAAGCAGGCCAAGCCCGTTTCCGTCCGGCAGATTCACATCAAGAAGGATTACATCAAATGTTTGTGTCAGCGCCTTTTCCTGGCCATCAATAATTGAGTGGACATACTCCGATTCATGATCCATTCGTTTTATGGCAGCATGGAGTGATTTGCAGATAGCTTTGTCATCATCAATTATTAATATTTTTGACATTTGTTAAGTATTTTGTTTGAGGTTTAAAAAAATATAATTAAACCGGCTTTTGGGAATATATTGTTTTTATAGCATATTTCATGCCAAATTATCCGAACAGGCAGAGAAGGGTTTTAAAGCTGTTTCCAATGATTTTGGGTCGGAAAATTACAATATCAGCCGGCTTTCCCTGTTGCAGTCGTCAGATTATTGACAATATGTGCAGGATATTATGGTTGGTATCAACTTGTTATATCAGAAGATAGTGCCAGCGTAGTCCTGATGTGGCGGTGTTCAGGTGATTGGAGGTCCGGATCTGACCTGAATATATTATTTGCCATATCAGCAGTTCTTTTAAACAGCTCATGGTGATCAAGGATATCATATATTTCAAATTCGCGGAAACCGGATTGTCTTATGCCGGTTATCTCTCCATGGCCCCTTAATTCCATGTCTTTTTTGGCTATCTCAAATCCGTTGTCGCATTCGGCCAATGTTTTAAGTCTTTCCGTTGTCTTTTCTGCCGGTCTTTCCTGTGACACCAGTATACATGTACCCCCTTTGCCATCCCGTCCTATCCTTCCCCGCAACTGGTGAAGCTGGGCAAGCCCGAGACGTTCAGGGTGTTCAATAATCATAAGAGAAGCATTTGGGACATGTATGCCAACTTCAATGACTGTTGTTGCAACAAGAACATTTATTTTTCCTTCCCTGAAATCCGTGAGTGTGCTTTCTTTTGACACTGTATCCATCTGCCCGTGGATGTATTCTACTTTGTATTCAGGGCTGAGTATTTTTTTAAGGCCCTCTGTCATTTCAACTACATTTTTTAAATCCATGCTTTCAGACTCATCAATAAGCGGGCATATCACATAAGCCTGACTGCCGCCTGATAGCGTTTTATTAAGCGTGTCAAAAATCCATCGTTTATTTGACCTTTCAACAAGAACTGTTGAAACCGGAGAACGATTCCCTGGATATTGATTGATAATCGACAGGTCCCTGTCCCAGTAGAGTGTTACGGCAATTGTTCTGGGGATAGGGGTGGCAGACATGGATAAAACATGTGTATTTTTCCCTTTTTCAATGATTGTCGAACGCTGCCGCACGCCGAATCTGTGCTGTTCATCAATGATTGCCAATCCCAGGTTATCGAATATCAGTTTGTCCTGGATCAACGCGTGCGTGCCAATGACTACATTATAAACACCGTTTTTTACGGCCCTGTATATTTCTTTCCTGGCAGACTTATTCAGATTACCGGTGATAAGAACCGGTTTAAATCCCATTTCAAAAGGAAGTGAACTGAGGTATGCCATGTGCTGTTCCGCAAGCAGTTGAGTCGGAGCCATCAGGGCAGCCTGAAGATTATTGCTGATGGACATACAGGCAGCCGCCGCTGCGATCACTGTCTTTCCTGTTCCCACGTCACCCATGATCAGCCTGTTCATTGGTCTTCCGCTCGCCAGGTCTTCACGGATTTCTTTTATGCTTATTATCTGATCTTTCGTAAGATCAAATGGAAAAAAATCTATTATCTTCCTGAACGTTTTTTCGTTTATTTTCAGAGGCGCAACAGTAGCTTTTTTTCTTTGCTGCTTCTCATATGAAATCTTCAACATCAGGTTTAAAAAACGGTCAAAGAGGATCCTTTTATGCAAGGCTGTATCCGAGTCTTTAAGAAGATCATAGTCCGTTTCTCGGTCGGGAAAATGCAACTGTCCTATTGTTTCTACAAGGCCCGGCAGGTTTTCTCTTTCAAGTATGTTAACAGGTATCGGATCAATTAAAAGATCAAGATACCGGTCCAGAGCTGTTTTGACTATTGATCTCAAAATCCTGTTTGATAACCCATCGATGAAAGAATATATGGGAAGAAACGCAGGTGTTTCTGTTTGTGCACCAGAGATAGAAACATCAGGATGATACATCTGTATCCTGTTACCGTTCCGCTTTACAGTTCCGTAGGCTGATATCTCCTGTCCGGGTATATAGATTGATGAGAAATATGTCTTATTAATATTAAACCATACAAGTTCAAGCTTACGAGCACCTTCGCTGATTATTATTTTATACAGCTTCTTTCTTGACCCGAAAAGTTTCTCCTCTCCTGCCCATACAACTTCTCCCTTTACAAAGGCAGGACTTCCGTCTTCCATCATATCAAAAGGTATTATGCTTGATCTGTTCTCATAGCCTTTTGGAAAAAAATAGAAAAGATCCAGTATAGTGTTTATACCTTTTTTTGACAGGAGTTCAGCCCTTTTTGGGCCTACACCCTTCAGGTCTGAGACAGGGATATTCAGAAAATCATTTACTATTGTGGAAATAGTATTTGATTGATGATCATTCTTTCCAGCCATGGGCGCCTACTAAATCCACAAAACGGCATCCGCCATGTTTAACTGTCCTGTAGCCGCCTTTTGTCCTGATTATCTCAAGCAGTTCCTGACTTGTTTTTCCACCGACCGGCACTACCATCCTGCCGCCTTCTGTAAGCTGGCCTATCAGGTTTCCCGGGATCTGCGGAGCTCCGGCTGTAACAATAATGGCATCAAAGGGGGCATATTGCTGCCATCCAAGGGTTCCGTCAAAATATTTAAACAGTATATTTGTATAGTCCATGTTATTTAAAAGATACCGGGCCTTCTCCATAAGAGGACGTATTCGTTCTATGGTGTAGATCTTTTCCGACAGTTCAGCAAGTATTGCCGTCTGGTAGCCGCTGCCTGTCCCTATTTCAAGCACCTTTTCGGTTCCGGTCAGCTTTAAAATCTGTGTCATAAGGGCAACAATATAGGGTTGTGATATTGTCTGTTTTTGACCGATAGGCAGGGGATGATCGCTGTAGGCTTCACCTGCAAAGGCTTCTTCAATAAAGAGATGCCTGTGGACCTTTGCCATGGCCTGCAATACACGTTCATCAGTAATCCCCCGGGGGATTAACTGTTTTTTTATCATCCTTTCGCGTGCGTGTCTGTAATCGTGATTCATTAAAACTCCGATCCGGTTCTGTTGCTGATAGCTTGAAATAGCTTGTTATATTTCTCTCAAGTTATTGTCCTTATTCTGTTTTTTGCCAACAGATAAATTTCTTCTTATCACATATATCTTTATTTAAACAAGTCAAATGAGTAAAAAACTCCGGGTAAACAGAAGATAAATCTTATTAAGGAAAAATGCACTGTTCCGTGTGCATTCATACACTCGATTTTGTGCAAAAAGATCAATTTCCACGCCTTTTTCATTTAAGAAATTGTATTTGTTTAATCGGGACGCGACGCCGTTCCTTTCGATGGAAAAGTAGTAATGATTGATGAACTATTGGGGAATGCCCTTCTATAACTCAATTTCTTTTAAATTATTGAATTATAAAACATCCCGCTCTACGCTCTATTGGAAGTTCCTCCTTATTTAATTGATTACATTATCCGGGCTTATTAGCCCAGGAGGAACTTCCGACTTGCTCTCAAAACAGGGTACCCGTCTATTTGGCTTCTAATTGCTTTGCAAGTTTGTTGCCGTCAACTATCGTAATGCCCGAAATGCCATAGATTTCTCTGGCAGGTTGTTTGGGGGTTTTTACACTCTTGCAACAACAATTAGTTAATGATAGGATTTTCATCAAGTAACTCACTTATTCTTTTTTAATGAATACTGATTAGAGGATTTGAAACAGAATTATTGTCTATGTGATTTT
The DNA here is from genome assembly GCA_050123415.1 of Desulfobacteraceae bacterium. Taxonomy (GTDB): domain Bacteria; phylum Desulfobacterota; class DSM-4660; order Desulfatiglandales; family HGW-15; genus JAAZBV01. Next base: position 7,402 of record JASFHE010000068.1, read on the forward strand.
TCTTTGGCTGCAAGTTGTATAAGAGGCAAAAATGAATACAAGATACAAAATGCATACTGTGGAAGAAAAATATATGAATAAGTGGCAAAAAACCATAGACATTGTTGCCAGATTATTTGATGTTCCGGCGGCATTGATCATGCGTGTTCATTCCGGCCAGATAGAGGTCCTGTTGTCAAGCCATTCAGATGGCAATCCCTATGAAGCCGGTGAAATGGCATATTTGGATACCGGGCTATACTGTGAAACCGTAATGGCGACCAGGGCACAATTAATGGTACCCAATGCCTTACATGATGATGCCTGGAAAAATAACCCGGATATAGCGTTAGGAATGGTTTCATACTTTGGCATCCCTTTGATTTGGCCTGATGGTGATATTTTTGGGACCATTTGTGTGCTTGATGAAAAAACAAGGGATTTTTCTGAATTTTATCAATCATTACTCTGGGAATTTAAACAGATTATCGAACTTAATTTCGTCCAGAGCAAGATATTCCATGATAAATTGAAAGAAAGTGAAAAACAGCTGCAGATTATCTTTGATAATGCCCCTGTTCTCATGATGCTGCTCAACGAAAATAAAGAGGTTATAAAAATTAACCAGTCGGGCCTGGTCACCGCAGATAAACCATTGGATAAAATCATTGGTCTTAAAGGCGGGGACATACTGGATTGTACCGGCTCTCTTCAAAATCCCATGGGATGCGGGTATGGCGAAGAGTGCAGGGATTGCATAATACTAAAAACAGTGGATAATACTTTTGCAACAAATCAGAATTTCCATAAAATCGAGGCCGGTTTAAGGCTGAAGAAACAAAATAAAACAACCGAGCACACTGTTCTGGTTTCAACGTCTCAGTTAAATTCTAATTCCCCCAGGACTGTTCTGGTGACCATTGATGATATCACTGAACGCAAGAACCTGGAAACGGCGCTTAAAGAGAGCGAGGTAAAATACCGCTCTATGATGGAAGCCATGGAAGATACCACATATATCTGCTCATCGAACTATCGTATAGAGTACATGAATCCGGCAATGATTAAAAGAGTTGGTCACAACGCAATCGGCGAACCTTGTTATAATACAATACATGGGCTCGATGAAAAATGTCCGTGGTGCATCCACCAAAAGGTGATGAGAGGAGAATTTTTAAAAACCGAAATAGTGAGCCCTAAAGACAATAAAACCTACCATGTTTCCAACTCGCCGATATTTCATACAGATGGTTCCATTTCAAAGCTGAGTGTTTTCTACGATCTCACCGAGTTAAAGAAAATGGAAAAACGCATTAATCAAATGCAAAAAATGGAGGCCATCGGCACGCTGGCAGGCGGCATCGCACATGATTTCAATAATATACTGGGGCCGATAATCGGTTATTCCGAAATGATCAAGGAGGATATATCCTTAAGCAGCCAGTCCCGTGAACATATAAGCGAAATTTTCCAATCAGCTTTAAGAGCAAAGGCCCTGGTTAAGCAGATCCTCACCAGCAGCCGGCAGGGTGACCATAAAATCTCGCCAATACATCTCCAGCCGATCATCAAGGAAATCCTTAAACTGCTTCGCGCCTCCATACCAGCCACCATTGATATTCAACAGGATATCGATCCCGATTGCGGGGCCGTTCTTGCTGACCCGACCCAGTTTCATCAGATAGTCATGAACCTGGCCACCAATGCTTTTCATGCCATGGAAAAAAATGGCGGCAGCCTCAAAATACTGCTCAAGCAGGTCAAAATAGAACCTGATGCCTGGATTTTCCCGGAACTGTCTGTAGGAGAGTATGCACTTTTAAAAGTGATTGATACGGGAATCGGTATCGAAAAAAATATCATGGATAAGATTTTCAATCCTTACTTCACGACAAAAGAAAACAATAAAGGGACCGGCCTGGGACTTTCAATTGTGCATGGAATTGTGAAAAGCTGCGACGGTGATGTTCGTATATACAGTGAACCGGGTAAAGGCACGGAGGTTAATGTATACCTGCCTCTGCTGGAGCAACGCGCCCAAAAAACCCCGGAGCAAGGCATCAACTTGAGAGACAGCAAATCCATTCACGGAGGTATGGAAAAAATCCTGCTGGTTGATGACGAAGAGGTGCTTGCCCGCATGGAGGAGAAGATCCTGAAATATTTAGGTTATCAAACAACCATGTGCACGGGAAGCCGTGAAGCACTTGAAACATTTAAAGCCAATCAGGATGATTTCGATCTTGTTATAACAGATATGACCATGCCTGATATGACCGGCATCCAGCTTGCCGGAGAAATTAAAAAAATCAGGCCGGATATTCCTGTCATCATCTTTTCCGGTTTCAGTGATCAAATTAACGCAGAAAAATGCGAGGCACTGGGTATTCAGGGCTATGCCATGAAACCTTTAATGAAACATGAAATTGCCGAAACCATACGAAAGGTTCTTGATAAACCGGATAAAACATTATTTTAAATCATTGCTGTCAGGGCCTAAGGGTTTAAAGAAAATGAGCAGTTGAGGCAGTAATGTGAGGGCCGCGATCAGGGCAATAAGCATGGCCAATCCTGTTAACAAACCAAAGTATATAGTCGGTATGAAGTTTGACAGGACCAGGATAGAGAAGCCGATGATTATAGTAACGGATGTATAATACATAGCATGGCCTATGCTTCCGTGGCAGCGATACACTGAGTTCACGTAACTCCCGTCAACTTTAAATTCCTCTTTAAATCTGTGAATATAGTGAATCGTGTCATCAACAGCGATTCCCACACTGATGGCGGCGATTGTTATTGTCATCATGTCAAGAGGGATACCAAGCCAGCCCATCATTCCCAAAACCATACTCACGGAAAGCAGGTTTGGGAAAATGGCGATCAAGGCGATCTTGAAGGATCTGAACAGTACAAAAAACATAAACATTAAAACAATCAGTACGATTCCTATGGTAAGTATCTGTGATTTGAACAGGCTCTGAAGCATATTGTTATACAGGACCAGCATTCCGGTCAAATGAACATTTTTTTCACCTAAATCCAATTTATAAACCAGGTCATGCTGGATATCCTTCAGAAATTCATTTCTTTTTAAAGATTTTTCAGAATCTTTGACACGCAGGTTGAATCGGAGCTGGTTATGCTCCGGGGAGGCGTAAGGTTTTAATAATATATCTTTATAATCGTCAGGCATTTCATTGTAGAGTAGGGCCAGTTCATAGTTATCCAGAGGTTCGCCACCGTTTAATATTTCACCTAATCTAAAGAGTGTGGCCAGTGATAACACCTTTCCGCTCTCGGGAAGGGCATCCAAATAGTCATGTATCTGGAAAATCTTTTCAACTTTATGGGATGTCAACCAGTACTTCTCCTTTTCATCCTCATCATCTAACTCTTCGAAGTCTGAAAATATATCATCTTCTTCTGCTTTACTCTCTAAAGTGGTTTTCGGATTCTCTTCTCCGCTTTCAGGCAGATCCACAATCACATCCAGAGGTGTGGTACCGCCAAGTTTTTGATCAATTACCTTCATGCCCTGATAAATTTCAGTTGATTTTTTAAAATAGTCTATAAAAGAATTTTCAACCTTCAGCATCGATATTCCAATGACGCTTAAAATGAAGGCCGCCAAACTGATTATAAGGATAAATTTTCCGTTCTTTTCAGTAAATCGGGCTAATAGAGGGACAAAAGGAAAATAAGATTTTGTACTCTTTTTGGGAACCGGCTTTTTCATCACCATGAGCACTGTCGGAAAGAGGAGAAATGTCAGGATCAGCGATACAATGATTCCCGCGGACATCATCCACCCGAATGTTATGACAGGCTTGATGTCACAGAATATAAGAGAGCTGAATCCTGCGATGGTTGTCAAAGCGGCGTAAAGACAGGGCTGCATCTTTAGACGAACAGTCTCAAGGATAAGCGTTCTGTTTTCACCTTCCGGTCTTTCCAGATGGAGTTCCCTGAATCGTACGATCAGGTGGATTGCAATAGCCATAGTGATAATAAGCTGCAGGGATATAAAGTTGGAAGAGATAACTGTCACCTCCCAATCGAATAAACCAAGGAAGCCCATCATGGCAAGAACTGAAACGATACAACAGAGCATCGGAAGGAGTATCCAGCGCAGTTGCCTGAAGATAACTCCAAGGGTGATGATTAGAAAGCAGAAAACCCCAAGGCCAAATATTTTAAGATCGTTTTTAATATAACTAATCATATCATCCGTGATCATACTGATACCGCCAAGGAAGATATCATTGTCCTGACGATAACCGTCCATAACAGCCCGGATGTCTTCAATTAGTTCATGCCGCTCTTTTTTCATCTTATCGCGGTGCTGCTGAAACTCTATTGTGACCTCCCTGAATTCATCGGCCTCCTTTTTGGTCAGGGAGCCGAGGACCTCTTTTTCACGGAGCTGATTTCGCCTTTGCAGCAGTTCCTGGTATGTTTTGTCAACCGGAAGATTGAGCCTGAGGGCAGTTGTCTTGAGGTCCGGGCTGACAAGCCGGTTCCGGTAGAGAGGGCTGGTGCCGAATTCAATGCGTGCCAGGGCTTTATCGACGGTAGGGGATTCCAGTGTCTGAATTTTTGAAAGTTCCGTGATAGAAACAGGAGGGCTTTCCACAAGCGGTACATTTAAAATGGAATTGATAGATTCTACCCCCTCCAGCTGCCCCAGTTCACTCTGAAGCCGCGACAGCTGGGCTATTGTACTGTCAGCGAAAAGATCATTTTTCGGTGTGACCGCCACTACCAAATAATCACTCAGGGCATAGCGCGAGTCGATCAGGCGGGAATACTTTAAATCTTTGTCACCTTCAATAACCAGGGTTTCTGCGGAAGCATCCAATCTGAAATCCTTTGAATGGTAGCCCAGGTAAGCTATCCCCAGGGATACGCATATCAGAACGAACACGGGCCACTTCAGAATGACTTTCTCATATAATTTGACCATTAGGGATTGTTGTGATGTCATATTAATAATTATTGATAAAAGTTATTGGGATAAATCTGATTTTTCCATCTTAGCAATGAGTTCTTTGGCCGTCATTTCCTGTAAACTATCCGAAAATTGCGCTTTAAAATTTTTCAGGATACTGACACCTTCGATCTCAACATCATAAACGTTCCAACCGTTACCTGATCTATAAAACTTAAACATAACAGGAATGTTTTTATCTTTAGATACAATATAGGTGGAAATGTTTACCTTTTTTTTACTGGCCTGATCAGATTTTTCAATGATGATTTTCTCATCGGCATAGTTTAGTATTTTACTGATAAGGGTTTCATTTATTGTCTTTGCGAACACTTCAACAAATCTTTTTTGATCTTCTTCCGGCAGGGATGTCCAGGCCTCTTTTCCCAGAACCAGCATTGACATTAAATGAAAATTAATTAACGGGTTGATAATATCTTCAATATTCTTCTCTTTACTCTCATTATCAAGATCCTTGTTTTTCAGTGTGTCAAGGATGTTATCAATTCTCTCTTTCAGCAAGTTCTCCACAGCAATCTTATCGTCTGCGATGACGATCTGACTGAAAACGGTGACAAGAAAGGTTATATAAATAATCCTTTTCAAAGTTTTTAGTGTTAAAAATTTAATTGGTGTTCGTTTTTTCACATACATTGATTCAAAATGTCTTATGCCTTTCATGACATTACTCCTTTCTCCAATATCATCATCAATTAAACCGATAGTCGCTCAGTAAAAAAAATTTGAAAAATATTCTTAGTGAAAAGACTTTTAATACAGTTAATCATTATACCCGAAAAGAGGCAATTGATTAGATTTATGAGGAATGGACTGAAAAAGCAAGGAGTTTTTCAGTTATCAGTTCTCTGTTAAATGCTGCTCCTCAACCCGCTATGCGGATTTAATAGGGTAAAGATCTCTCATTTACTCTTCGAGACGGCAGGAAAAACAAGCCGACTTCGCTAAGGTTTCCGCGCACTTGGAGGTAAGAAGAAGCTTCCTGATACTGGAAGTAAAAAAACGATCTTTCTTATTACTGAAATTTTATTGACACAAAAATCCATCCCTCCTATCCTTTTGCACCAAAAAGTAAATACTTAATAAATACAGAGAGCTAAATAATGGAGTCAACATATTCTTTTTTCGCAACTGCCCCGAAAGGGATTGAATCTGTACTCGTGAAGGAACTGAATGATCTTGGCGCAGTTCGGGTGAAGCAGATCCGGGCAGGTGCATCATTTTCAGGTGACCTGCAGTTGGGCTACAGAGCCTGTCTCTGGCTCAGAACTGCGAACAGGGTTTTCCTGGTACTTGACTCATTTAAGGCAGACACAATAGACGACCTGTATGACGGTATCCGACACATCAACTGGTCGGATCATATGTCTTCTGAGAACACTTTTGCAGTTGATTTTCACTCTAATCAGTCGATTGTAAAACACACCCATTTCGGTGCATTGAAAGTCAAAGATGCTATTGTGGACCAATTCAGGGAAAAGTATAATATACGACCCTCAATTGATACCTCCCTGCCGGACCTTCGCATAAATGTTCATATGAATCGCAAAAAGGTCACAGTCAGTCTTGATCTTTCCGGTATAAGCCTGCATAAACGCGGCTATCGCAGTGACAAGGGGCTGGCTCCACTCAAGGAAAACCTGGCGGCCACCATACTGATTAGATCCGGCTGGCCTGAAATAAGTAGAAAAGGCGGAGGATTTATTGACCCCATGTGCGGTTCGGGGACATTACCCATCGAGGCCGCAATGATCGCCGGGGATATGGCGCCGGGATTATTGAGAGAATATTTCGGATTTTTAAAATGGCGTCAGCATAAACCTGAAGTCTGGCAGATGCTGGTTGATGAGGCAGAGGAAATAGAGCTGGAGCGAAGACCGGATATACCTCCAATTATCGGCTATGACCAGGATGCCGGAGCTATAAAAGACTCGATCGCCAATATGGAAAGGGCAGGGCTGCACGGGCTGGTTCATTTTGAAAAGCGCACCTTATCCGATCTTGCACCTCACCCCGGGACAATAGATAATCCCGGTCTGATGGTAGTAAATCCCCCGTATGGCGAACGCCTGGGACGACCCGATGATTTAAAAAAACTCTACACCGGATTAGGAATAAAGCTGCGATCATCCTTTGGTGGCTGGCACGCCGCAGTGTTTACTGGCAACTCTAAACTGGCCAAGGCTGTTAATATTAAACCAGCACGGACTGATAAATTCTTCAATGGAAACATTGCGTGTGATCTTATTCAATATCATGTGAGTACCGATTTAACAGAAGCACTGTTAACATCTGCCGGATTGGTTCATAGCCGATCTTCAGTGTATCAGCCTTCGGAAGAAATAAAGATGTTTGAGAATCGGGTTAAAAAGAATCTCAAGAGACTTAAATCATGGCGCACGCAAAACAGCGTCAGTTGTTTCAGGGTTTATGACAGGGATATACCTGAGTACGCGGTAGCAGTTGATATTTATGACCAATGGATTCATGTCCAGGAATACAAGGCTCCAAAGAGTATTTCACCTGAAACCGCCATGAATCGTTTAAAGGATATAGTCTTCATCTTGCCTTCAATATTTGATGTACCGGCAGAAAATATTTTTCTTAAACAGCGCCACAAACAAAAGAGGACAAGCCAGTACGGGAAGCAAAGTGATCTTTCGAAAACCTCACTGGTGAATGAATCCGGCCTCACCTTTGAAATAAACCTGGAGAGTTACATTGATACAGGCCTGTTTCCGGATCACCGGTTGACACGATCTATGATAGAGCAAATGGCCGGGGGAAAAAGGTTTCTCAACCTGTTTTCCTATACAGCAACAGCAACTGTATATGCAGCGCGGGGAGGTGCCCTTTCCACCACCTCTGTGGATAAATCAAATACCTACACGAGATGGGCGAAGAAAAACATGAGGTTAAACGGGTTTGACCAGGATAGGCATGTTTTCCACAGCGCAGACTGTTTGAGCTGGATGAAAAAAGAAAAAACCAGGTATGACCTCATTTTTTTGGATACTCCCACATTCTCAAATACCAAAAAGACCGGATCAAGCTTTGATATACAAAAAGACCACCCTGATCTTATACTTTCGGCTGTGAATCTACTGACTGATGACGGCACATTGATATTCTCCAACAACTATCGTCAGTTTAAGATGGACCTAAAAACGCTGAGGCATCTTCGGATTGAAGACATTACAG
>JASFHE010000069.1:0-15566 GCA_050123415.1 Desulfobacteraceae bacterium
TTCTCTTGCTTTGGGGTAAAGCTTAAGAAGGCCATACCTCCTTTTTCTCTTTCATTCAAGATAATTTCTACTTATTTTCACATTTTTGCAAGTGCCTCAACAGTTAAATCTTTTTCTTTTAATAATTTTCTCTTGATTTGAATCATTACAGTTTAACCCGATCGATATATTGTTATACACACCAATTTCTTACCAGCCCGAAGTGGCCCCGAATGGTACATTTACCATTACTGCCTCGATGGATAGAATTTTCCCATCGACAATTTTAAACATCTCTGCAAGCAACAGGGACCGGGGTTTATAAAATCGGGTGGGCAGCTCATCAAAGGGCGTTGGAAAATATTTAAAGTCTTCCCTTTTTCCCGGCATATCAAAAGTGACTATTCCAAATATCAGTCCTTTTTCTTCATCAGCCAGTAAAAAGCGCCTGTTTCTTATTTTAGTGATATAGGAGTATACCTTATTATCAAACTGTTCCCTGCATCCGGTCGCTATCGTGTCAGGATTATTTGTAGTCTGTGTTCCGTTTTCAAAGCGGTTGCAGTCTTTGTGAAATGGTACGATCTCACCTGTGTTTTTTTCTATGCCTTCAAAATAGCTGTCTGCTATTTTTATAAGCTTATCACGTGAAGAGCGCTCCGATTCGGGCACGACCCTGGCATACACTGGCCTTGGCTCTTTAAGGTCTTCAGGACTGGCAAATGAAGCTTCGTCTTTTCTTGCCACAATAGTTTCAATTTCCGTAATTTTATTCTTTATAACCTTTAAACGAACCATGAAATTGGCCAGAAGCACTGATTCCTTTACCACACCAAAGACCATAACCTGGCCCATTGATGGATCAGCCATGTACTGTTTATAGGTTATTTTTTCTGGTGTTTGAAAAAGTCCGTTGCCAAGCTGAATCGTATAACCGTTTTCAGTGATCTTAATGTTTTTTGCAACCGGCAGACCGGTTGGATCATTCTTTACAAGCAGGCCAAGATATTGGTCCATAACCGCTATCAAATCCTTCGAACTCATTTTGACGTTTGAGGCGGAAGCATCACTGCAAATCGAAAAACAGCAAAACAATGATAATGAGATAAAAACAAAGACGTTGATAAAAATATTTTTCATTTGATTTTCTCCTTTTATTAGATCTGTAATTGAACCATAATGATTTTTTATTCAATGGTTCAATTCTTAAAGAGAAGCGGTGCGAATTCATAAAGGCTTCGTCTCCAGGACTGCCATTCATGGGCAGTAAGTGGAGAGACGTAGGAGACACTTCTTATGCCTGCCTGCCGCAATGCATCAGCTGCTTTTTTAAGGCCGTCGGCACCTCTTTCACGACTGCCGTAACTCATGAACACAAGTCTGACTTTGGATTTGTCAGGGATTTCCGCAGGGGTAACAGTACCGCCGCTGAAGTAGCCGATATAGGAGAACTTATCGGGATTAGGCAATGCCACCACCCTGGTCACAAATGAACCCATTGATAATCCAGCCATAGCCCTGTTATTTCCACCGCTCAGGGTCCTGAATCTGCTGTCAATGAATGGGATCAGGTCATTGATCATAACCTCTTTGTATGTATCGAATGAAAAAAACAAACGGGGAGGGACTTTTTTTGCTGGCGTCGCCTTTTTTGCTCCGGCAGGTCCCGGTCGAAAGGGCGGAGGAGGAACTTCACCCGGTTTATAGGCAGCACTGGTTTCCATAACCACTATAAACGGTTTAACTTTACCTTCAGCAATCAGGTTGTCCAGTATCAGATTGGTTCTGCCCATTTCAATCCATACCCGTTCATCTTCTCCGCCGCCGTGCTGAAGGTAAAGCACTGGATAACGGGTTGAAGTGTTTGTATCATATCCCGGAGGTGTGTAAACGAAGATATGACGCCAGGCCTCTGTCGTCACGGAAAAATAATTTTCGATAAGAACGTTGCCGTGAGGCACATCTTTAAGATCATAAAAATCGCCATCAGCATCGGGTATCTCAAAGCCGTTGCACATATGACTGTATCCTATGAATGCATTGGTAGCCGGATCCAATACGATAGCGCCATCAACAATCATCCAGTAGTTATGATAACCTTTATCCTGGGGTTCACTGGTGTAAGTCCACACACCGTCGCTGCCCTTGATCATATCATATGGAACGTTGGCAATGGAAACCTGCACCTTTTTTGCATCAGGAGCTTCAAAACGGAAGGTCACCCGTGCATCAGCCTCGATATAGGGATACTTCGCTCCATAAAGATTGTAAGGTGAAGGATGTGCTTTACCGGCAGCATCGGAACTGATTGAAACCTGACCCGTTTGTGCTAAACAGGTTAAGCTAACTGATAAAACAATTAGTAAAATACATAATAGTTTTTGCCTCATTTTATCAATCCTTCCATATTAGAGTTTAACTATGTGTTTTCAGAGATATCCTTGAGTTTTAAATAATTCTCTATTATTTTCGAGGCCCATACACGGGCAATGGCCTTCCGGTTTCCAACGCACCCAAATCCGGGGCTTTGCCAGTAAAGTTATCATTTACATTGGGAATAATGCACCCCGCATCAATTGTAGACGCACCGTCAACTATCTGAAAATCTGATGGCTTTATCTCATAATAAACCTGGGTGGGAGATTTGTAATCAGGTGCTTTTACATTTTTAAAAACATTAAAATCGATCAATATACTATGTCTATCTTGCCCTGTAGCTTTTTGAAATTGTGCCAGACCGGTAAATTTGCGTAACTCCTGTGGATTGGCATAGTCTTTTATTACTTCAAATGGCGGTGAATTCCATGCAAATGAATAAGATGCTCTCGAATTGGGGCAAAAACCGTTATAATCGGAAGATGTATAGTTGGTGAAGGTATCGACTGTAAAAATTGGCTCTTCCGGCAACCAGTCCAGAATCAGATTGTTTCGGAAATGGTAGTTAGAACCCAGACCAGCCCTTACTTTTGAAATAGAGGTGTTATGATAGTAATGAGATCCCGATGGATTTGATTGATGTTTAACAAAGCCGTATGAGCTGTTATGGTAGATAATATTGCGTATAAAATAAGCCGGACCGCCGTAAAGGGTTTGAGAACTCAGGGCAGATGACGCTCCATCGATACAAAAGTTTCGCAAAATCCGTCCGTTATACATGATGCCGTCCGCTTCAATAGCATTATCATGAACATTTCTAATGATATTATTATAGATGTCAATGGAAACGAACATCCGATCCTGTTTCAACACTTCTTCCACCGGATAGACATCCGGATGGCCATAAGCCGGATATCCTTCCGGCACTCCATATGTGGCATGGCATATACCGTTGTGAAAATTAGCCACGTAGTTATGACAGATAACATGCCCGGCCCCCGCAACCTTGACGGCATATTCAGACAGGCACCTTTCAAAGGGATAGGATGATTTACGCGGTGGTTTTAACCAGCCATGAATTCCATTCGGATCGTGCCGACCGATAAAAACATTATCTGCGATGTAGAAATTCTTCGAGCCTGACCACTCCGTGTGAATTCCCTTATCAATATTTTCAAACTTACAATTTTTAACCGTCAATCCACTGGAACCGGTGATTCTTTTCTGGCCAGCCCAAAATCCAACGTCGGTATTTCGGATGGTCAATCCTTCAAAGTAATTGTAGTCGGCTGCCATGACATTGAAGAGGTTAAAGTTGCCGTTGCCATCGAAGATAACCTCTCCATCCCCTGCGTTTTTTATAACAATGGGTTTTTCGGGAGTACCGCTCTGAGTTAAAAAATAGGTTCCTGAAAATTTCGTCCCCTGGCCCTCTTTAAAATAAGTAGCACCATAGACAGTCCAGTTTGCTTTATACAGACCGGCGTGGATTAAAATAGTGTCACCGGGTTGTACGCGGGGCGGATGAAGATTCCACCAGTCCGCCGTGCAGCCGTAACCTAAATAATAGGCCCCCATTAGATTATCGAAGTATGGCTCTTCTTTAGGTCCCTTATAATCATATGGGTATACATGATAGATTTTTCCACCACCCGAAGGCTTGGGTTCGGGGCGAGTTCGGACAATGACCGTTTTTACTGACTCCCCATGAACACCGTCAGGATCAGACATAACGAACCTACACTCATAGGCTGTATCGGGCTGGAGATCCATTATGCTGCCGGCAAACAAATTGGGTGTTATGTAATCGATGATATTACCATAAAAACTGTTGATACATTCCTCATTCTGGACGCGTAATAAAGACAGCGCATTTTTCCAGGAGGATTCTCCCTTTTTCCGGTAAGTGACTTCAACCGTGGCATTATGGTTGGCATCGCCTTTGATATACCACTCAAAACCCAGACAAATCAGTGTGGAAGGTTCGACCACGAATTTCACTGATTGAACATCGAATTTTGAATACATAGATCTGTCACTTGGAGATGCTGCCTCCCAAAAAGATGATAACGAAAATAAAAAAATGAAGAAAAATAAACTAATATTGAATCTGACTTTCTTCATCACATAATCTCCTTAGAATTAAACGTTAATTAATGTGGAACATCTGCCGTCTATAAGTTTAAACAGGTTATGGTTGCTTATTAAGAAAGACTTAAATATACCAGAGGCGTATAAATCCGCCAGCGGACAAGAGCCATAATTCATCAAATTTCAACTTCCATACGCCGGATGATGTCATCCTGAACGCCTTTGCCAAGATCGGTGAAATAGGCGCTATAGCCTGCAACCCTTACAATCAGATCCCGATGATCCTCCGGGTGCTGCTGCGCGTCCAGCAGCTCTTCGTTTCCGACAATATTTAGCTGGACCCATTTGCCGCCCATATCAGCGTAGGTTTTTATTAGAATACCGAGCTTTTCCAGGGCTTCAGTGGTTGTAATAAATGACGGATGCAGTTTTACATTGAGCAGCGAAGAGGAACATGCTGCCTGGTTTATTTTTGCGGCGCTTCTCAACATGGCAGTCGGCCCCTTTGTATCCATGCCCTGTGCGGGAGAGACTGTCCCGTCAGACAGGGTTGTTCCGGCATACCTGCCGTCAGGTGTTGCCCCTATAATTGACCCGCCTGCAAACATGGATGAAATGGAAGCTCCTCCGAGACCCTTCACCTTTGCGTTTACGGGTCTGCCGAAGGTACGATAATTCGATTCCTCCTCCAGCAGAAAATTATAGAGGTCTGCCGCGATCGAGTCTACATAGTCGTTGTCATTTCCGTATTTGGGCGACTTGAGGCACAATCTCAGGATATCATCATGGCCTTCCCAGTTGGAGTTAAGTGCCTCTTTAAGCTCTTTAAGGGTAATCTGCCTTGTTTCAAAAATCAGTTGCTTGATCGCTGCCAGTGAATCCGCTGTATTGATAGCTCCGACGGGTACCATTACGGCCCTGAAATCATAGGGCGGCACAGGGTCTCTGTTGGATAATGCTTTACCCATCCTTATTCCATCCTGCATGAGTACAGTATCAAGCACTTCCACGATATCGTTATAACAGTAAACATCTCCGGATCTTCCGGAAACAAGAAAGCTGTGTTCATGCCATATGCCGATAAAATACTTCAGGTAATCCTTGAATCCGGCATAAAATTCCTCAAAGGTTTTATATGCTTCAACATCCGGTTTGTTCGGTCCCACATCCAGCCCTGTCTTCGGATCTATTCCGTTATTCAGATAAATCTCGAACACCTTGGGGACAACAAAAAACAGGCCTGCCAGAAAGCTCTGTTTCCCAGGGATAGCCGGATCCACGCATCCGGCGAGGTGGTAGCCACGGGCTTCATCCAGGGAGATACCGCCTGAGGTCATGTAATCGATAAAAGAGTTGTCAAGTGCCAGGGCGGGCATGCCGATACCGGTCTTTACCACTTCCAGGGCCTTGAGCATTAATTCATCCGGTGTTCCCTCATGCACCCTGAGGGTAATGGTGTGGTGAGGAGTTCTGACCCGGTTTGCAGCTTCAAGGACGAGCAATGTCAGTTCATTGCTGGCGTCTTTTCCGTCTGCCGTAACACCGCCGATGGTCATGTTTCGCCATTTTGCAAATCCTGAATGCTGTGAACGCTTGGCTGCCGAGAGTTTTATGTTTTCAGGCCGCATGCTCTTTACACGTAGTTCGCACAGAAGAGCCAGGACTTCTTCATCGGTGATTTTTCCTTCATCCCTGTCTTTTTTATAGAAAGGGTACATGTATTGATCAAATCTTCCGAAATTATGTGTTGAGCTTGGTGTTGAGAGTATCTGGTTAAACCATAATGACTGCATGGCCTGGTAAAAATTCTCCGGAGGATTTGCCGGAACCCTGCGGCAGGCCTCTGCTATACGTTCAAGGTTTTTCCTTTGCCCGCCATCAGTTTCCATAGCTGCCAGTCTTTCGGCTTCTTCCGCGTATCTTTCGGAAAGCCGGATTGTCGCCTTGAGCACAATCAATGAAGCGGTCAAAAACTGTTTTTTGTTAACTGCTTCAAGAGATAAAAACTTAAGATTGCTGAGTTCTTCATCGATTTCCTCTATTATCGGATTAAGACCCTTCATCCATCGTGCAAAGTCCGTATAGCAATCCGTAAAGTTAAAGGAGAGGCAGAGGCCGCTGCCTGCATAGGCTCCCCTGAACTCATCCCTGTTTTTCATGGGAGGTAATGTAATACCTACCTGCAGGTAGTCAAAAAAGTTTTCATCGAACAGCTTTGACTGCGCAAACTCGGAACATCTGGTAGCCCAGTACTGACCGATTTCTCTCATCAAAGGCCAGTCCGACTCATGCACTGAAACAATCCCGTCTTCGACCGCACCCCTGATCGCTTCCTCTTTCCATATACCAAGGAAGGGATCAATTTCGGCCCCCCATGGTTTGCTTGCCCCTTCACCGACAAAAAGTTCATCCTTATCAATAATTACAGGAATATTTTCCAGCACATTAGCCTGGGCCTTTGCATATCTGATTACGGCAGATTCACCTTCTGTCTGTTTATGGGATTCCGTAATCAGGCGCGCCTTTTCAAAGCACAGGGGGAATTTCCCTCTTACAATCCTGGCTGTTAAATCTTTCATTTTAAAACCTTTGTTTAAGATTTAATATAACTCTAATACCTCTCGTAAACAGGCTTAAGGTTACTGTATTTTGCAACCAGTTTATCCCAGTTCTTGGGCAGTACGATTTTTTTGGTTACAAGTGCATTATTAAAAAATCCTGGCCCCACACTCCGGAGCAGCCCTATAAAGGAGCCGGGTCCGCCGGCAACAAGGATCATGAGATTCTCGGTATCCATTTTTGCCTGATCTGTGATGTTTTCAAAACCGGCGATTACAACGGGTTTACTGTGTTCTGCTATATAATCCTTGACGTCCTGCTTGGAGTACCCTTCACCTGCCAGAACCTTTGCCCAGGAAGGAATAAGAATAACGCTGGACATGCTTGTAGTGCCCATCCTTACAAGGCTGTCCATAATCCCCTTTGCGTCTGTCCCGCCCGGTACAGTCTGTATAAACGTGTTGGGGAAAAACACGGTCACTGTGCTGTCTTCCTTTGAAAATCCGCGTTCAACACTTAGCGGTTCCCAGGGAGTTGCCTCTTCATCCTCACCTATAACAAGGCTGTACTTGCCCGGATTACCTACTACACCCATGTCTTCGATAGCCTTTCTTGCTCCGCCGATGTTCTTGACGATAAGTCCGACTGCACGGCCGATTGCAGCGTTTGCAATATCCCCCGGACTAAGCGAGCCGGAGCTGCAGTTGACGTGGATATCTCTTCTAATGGGGCCGTTGATGGTAAGTGAAGGAGCCCATGACCCTGTACTCACCTCAAATGTATCAAACCTGGCTTTGGGATCTGCAAAGGCCTCTATGGTTGCAATCAAAACAGGCATGTGTGTGGGCAGAGCACCTGCCATCACCGCGTTAACGGCAATCTTTTCAATTGTAGCCTTGCCTTTTCTGGGGATTATCTTGGCCACAATATGGTCGGGCGGCAGATCCGTCCCCTTCAGCATTTCCGCCACAGCCTCTTCGGTCGGTGGAATAATAGGCAGGCCGTCACCCCACCCCTTTCGGTAAAAGAACTGGTTAACTTCCTGAAGAGTCCCTTTAAAGGCAACCCTTGGAGACTTGCCTGTCGGCTGTTTCGGAGATTTCTCTTCGGGAGAGAGCGGCCTGGTCAAACCCTCAATCACATCCTTCATTGCTGCAGCTACTCCCTTTTCTATCTCCGCAACAACGGTTGATTCACAGGCCACGGATTCTCCGATAATTCTGATTCCGGGCATTCCCTTGCTTGATGCAGCTGAATGAGCATCATGAGTAAAACCATTATTAGCCAGTAACACGACCGGCTTTCCAAAGTCCTCGACGGCTATGCCGTTGTATACGAGGTACTTTGTGCAGGAGCCTCAATCTCCGACGAGGGCAATAACAGCGTCGACCCCCTTAACCCATGCAGTAAATTTTTCTTTGTTCTTTGTCTCTATTTCGTTGACATTCGGTTCAGTAGAATGGAACACGATAGTCTCTATATCGGGGTACATTTCCTTCAGTTTGCTGTCAACTGCTTTGGAAATGGGCATTGCCGCCCGCTTGGAATTGACGAATAAACCGATTTTTTTTCCGGAGAGACTGTCAAGCCTCGGGGAAATTCCCCTGAAGGGAATCGGGTCGGCATCCGCCCAGGGACTTAAAGCCTCAAATTTGACGTCGGGCGTCTTTGCTTTGGAACCCGCAGCCCCCTGAGCCCATGATGCCCCCTGGACTGCTATGACTGTGAGAATCCCGATGGAAAGCACCAGTAAATATCTTTTCATGGTAATTTAATTCTCCTTTTAAAATTGTTTGGTAAAGGGGGCATTGCGCAGAGTGTGAGTAAACTCTACCCTGCAGGAACGCCCCTGTTATTAACTAATCCTGGTACAGCTTAAAGAACAGTGTTTTTCCTCTCCCGGTTGCTCCACCTGAGTCAGGACTGAATACCATGACCGGCCCACTGTCTTTTTTGTCAACAGCAAAGGCCACCCACCCTTCAAACGAATCACCGGGTTTTACCGTTCCCTTAAGAGCAGGTGCAGGAACAGTTAAAGAGACTCTGGGATATTCGGTCAGGTCAGACGCGAGCGCAACCCATTGAAGGGGGGAGTCACCCAGAACAAAGCTAAGCCTGTCTGATACGGCCCTTGACTTCATTTCAAACTTTACCCTGGCAAGTATATATTCAAATCCTTTGGAAGGCTTAGGGGTTTTGGAATCGGCCTTATTAAGGAGATTCATGGCATCCCTGCCCCTTACCGTTTCAAGAACCGTTATGGTAATATCGTATATGCTCGAGTATACGGACCCAAGCTCAACCATTGATTTTACCGGTGTACCAATGGCTGCAGGGTTTTTTGATGAATTATACTGTGCAAGCACATTTCCCGGAGCAAGTATCAGGCACAGAACTATACAGATGGAAATTATTATAGATATTCTTTTTATCATTTTTGCCTCCTATCTCCAGAAGTCCACGGATGTACTGCCAACATAACCGAAATCACCGCCCGACCAGAATGTATTTGTTCCGCCGCCTGTGACTACAATATTAATGGAATTTATTCTTTCATTATTATCGGTCGTTGCAAGGAGGCCCGAACCACTCGCCCTTCTTCCCGTATAGCGTGGCTTATAGCGTGAAACAGGTACAACTGCATCCTCTCCTCTTTTAAGCCATCCGGCAAAAGGTTCAATTCCGTCTTTGGCCTTTTTGAGATTATCTCTATTCTCCGACCAGTAGAGCCAGCCAGGTGTTCCTGTGTTTTCAGCAAGGTACTTTGCAAAGACCTGTTTGGTATTGTACCCTTTTGAAGCCACATCATCGGCAACTATGGGGTCAAGAACAAGTATGGCCTGGGTAACGCCAAAGGAAAAGAAATGTTCAAGCCATCCCCTTATGACCTCATGCTGGGGAAGGGGAGAATACCAGGCTATGTCATTCATGCTCCAGCCGCTGAAGATGCTTACGACACTCTCTGATTTATCAAATCCTTTCTGTACATGCAGGGGCAGCCAGCCTTCAGGCAGTTCTTCTTCGTTTTCCGGAAAGCAGATGTTATTGTAGTTAAGCTGATTTCCCTGGCTTCCAAGATAAGTCTCTCCCGGTTTACCTGAGCCGCCCAGGTTTCTTGAAATAAGGGTCCAGCATCTTCCTATTGATGAATTAGCCCGGTTTACCGGTCCCATGGCGCCTATTCCCTTGTTCATGCCGATCTCGTTCGCAATGGGACCGTTTACTACAACCATCCTTGCAAAGGATGATGTGGAACTGAACATGGAGGTTACACCCTTTGAGGCAATAGCCAGGATAACAGGAAAGTACTCAGGTTTTGCACCTGCCATTACCGCGTTAACCGCAACCATTTCAACGTTATAATACCAGGCCTCGTGGGGTGGAGAAGGACGCATCTGGCCCACCCATTCCTCGGGATCATGACTTGTGGCGCTGAGCATCTCCTTCACCTTCTCCTCAGTCGGGAGGATTATCGGGTTTCCATCGGTGTAGCCCTGATTATGGAAAAACTCCATCAGGTTTTCCGGTGTATCAGCGGGAAAATATCTTGGTCTTGGTTCCCTCTCAAGAAATCCGGCCTTGGCATCTGTCGCAGAGAGGGGCCGGGTCAGACCTGAATATATATGCTCAAGCATGGGTTTGCCTGCAATGTTATCATTTCCTGCGATATATTCCCTGCAAAGCTCTGCAGGCCTGTCCGTGATGGGATGGGGTGTATACACTATCCGCAGGCTGGGGATGCCCTTTTTAAAGGCAGTAGTAGTTACCAGTTCTTCAAAGCGCTGGGTAATCATGGGGATTGCGGGTACGCCCATTCTTTCAAGGGTTACTGCATGGCCGACGACCGCCGGTGAGCAGCTGCTTCAATGACCTACCAGGACAATAGCGCCTGCGGCTTTTTCCTTGACCTCCTTCCAGAGTTTAGGGTCGTCATCCATGTACCCGCCGAACTTCTCCTTAAGGACCCAGTTGGTTTTCGGGTATTTGGCTTTTAAAGCGGCAAAAAGCTCATTAACAAAGGGTTTGGTATTGGGATATTTGGTATCCACTATATAAACGGTTTTTTTATCAAGAGTCTTTGGCCGTGCTGCCATGGGAATCTTGCGTATTTCAGGCTGAATACCCCGTGGATTCATCACAACGATCTTCTCTGCTGCTGCAGCAAATTGAGGAGATGCTAATATGAATGACAGTAAAATTATTAATATGAAAAAAATAGATCGATATTTCATAGGTTACTCCTTATTCAAACAGGTTATTGGTTTTATGGGTAACATTTCATCTTAAATTTATTGCCATACTATATGTGTGTTTCAAACCATAATTCCAGATCAGCCATTACCTGCGGGTGTTCCGGTTCATTGAATATCTCGTGCATCAGATCCTGATAGAGTTTGAGCGTCCTGTCTTTTGAACCAATGCAATCATAAAGGTTCTCACTTCTGGCTCCATCCGTACAACCATCGCCGGCCATTATAATAACGGGCAGATCAATTTTATTCACTTCCATGGCGAGCCGTTTCAGTCCTTTGTGCATTCCGGATTCAATTGTTTGTGGTATTGGGCCGCGATAAACCAGCGGATCGTCTTCATAGGCCTTAATGACTTCCGGATCACGACTGAGGAATGAAGAATCCAAAGGTTGATCTGCCGGTCTCCTGGGTAATGGCGGCTCATCCGGTTTTGGAAGACCTCCGCCGGAGATTGCCAGACCCGCCAGTTCCCGCTGATATTCAAGTGCGTATAAAAGGCTGATGAGCGACCCCATGCTGTGACCTGTAAGGAAAATTTTCTCATCAGGATATTCCTCGCGGATGATATTATGTAATTTTCTGAGATCAGCAACAAATATTGAAAAATCACTGATCTCGCCGATTTTACCTTCTGATTTACCATGACCCCGATGATCCAGGGCATATATCTGATAACCCGATGAAATGAAGTGATTCACCACATTCATGTATCGTCCGCTGTGTTCGGCATAACCATGGGCTATTAATATAACTGCTTTCGGTTTCCCTTCAGGTGACCATTTCTGGTAATAGATTTTATAATTATCTAATCCGTTAAAGAAGTTTTCTGAGTGCCTCATTATCTTTCTCCTTTGCTTATGGGGGCCGGCATAAAGTCTTTATTTAGATTTTGAGTATTTACTGAAAAACTCATAAACACTCGGAAGAGCAGTAGTGATCACGGGACCATGGCTTATCCCCTCAATTTCATTGAATTCATGGGGCATATTCAGTTCTTTGGCCTTTTTAAACCACCTGCGTGAAACGTCAACGGGAACCACATCGTCAGCTACTCCTCTAATTTCAAATGAAACTCCGGCTTTTATTTTTTTCCTTGTAGATAAGGTCAAGGATTCCGTTAACAATGGCATTTTCCGCATACCCCGGTTTACATCTGGATGACAGTACTTCAAAGGTCTGGTACCCAAAGGCAGCATCATTGGGTATATACCCCGAGTTAGCCATTCCGTTTGTAAGTGTAACCATCATGGTCCTGGCTAAAGGAGATTCTTTTTTTAACCTCTCCGCGATCAGGTTAAATACCTCGGCATTTACCGTTCCAAAGGCAATGTCATCTATCATCAGAAGGCCCAGGCGAAGCTGAACAGGCTCACCGTCTTTATAGGTCCCTGCATAGCCTGCACGCCCTTCATTTGTTCTGTCACGACCCGGAAAGCTGACAATTTTCTGCTTTCCTGATATATTTCCTCCTTCTGACAGACGATCCATGTTTCTCATTACGTGCATTACCTCTTCACCCAGAAACTGCCCCATTGAAAGGATCATCTGTTTCTGCTGGTTCATGAGTTTCATTACTGTGGGATCCTGCTTATTTAAACCCTGGCCTCCAGGGGGCATTGAATTACTGATATCAATTCCCCTTTTTGCATAATCCTTGATTCTTATTTCTCTGAGATCATATGTCTGCTGAAAATAGACCGGATTTTGATCCCCGCATGCCCCTGTTGACCAGACGGCTATGATTTTATCGTCAAATGAGTCTTCAATATACCTTGATGCTGCTCCGGGTGCATCTCCGCTTATTTTATCCAGCTGTCCCACAGTAACAGCGTGCATGGCGTAGTTATAATATACTGCTATGGGTTTTCCGTTTACTGATTCAAACTTGACTACGGCGACTGTCTTATCCGAAGGGCCGTCATAATTAGGCCCTTCCCACCAATGCCTTGTTTCAGGATCAATAATATTCCGGTTAACATTAATATAGGAAACACCTGTTCCATAGCCTATGCGTGCAGGCTGAAGCCTTTCCTTTGCTATTTTTACTGATTTGAAAATATTGTCTTCCAGCCCCGGGTGAGGACCCATTATGCCGCTGTGTGTATGGGTAGGAGTAATCAGAATATTTTCTGAAGGAATACCCAGTTCTTTTTCTATTTTCTGTGAAAGGTTTTTCCACAGTTGTTCGAAGATCATCCCTGTATCGACTGTAACAAGGGCTGCTTTCGTTTTGCCGTTGTCAATTACAATAGCCCTTGAGTAGAGCCTGTCATGTATTCCTTCAATATTTTTCGGAAGGTCCTTTTCAGAAGGTGTGACATCGACTTTGGCTGCACCTGCCTTGTAGAGCAGTTCAGATTCCTGGGCTGAAGCTGTACAGATAGATAAAATAAAAATCGTTAATAAAATGATTATTTTTTTATTCATTTTACCCCCCCTTTACCTGTTTCAGCGCCTTCGTTATCGCCTTCCCAACAATCTTCGTCATAATTTCATATCCTTCTGCATTTGGTTTGTTAATACTCACTCGAATCCAGCTCTGCCAGTCTTCTGTCAGCAGGATTATAGATCCAGTTCAAAAGAGTGCCTGCAAAAAGCAGCCCTGCGAAACCGGTCGCCAGGATAAAACCATATTTGGGATCGCCGAATATATCACTTACAACACCCATGGCCCATGGCCCTGCGGCAGCTGCAACGCATGTGAAAAACAGGATCACTCCGGCAACGGCTCCGTGCTCTGTTTTAGGAAAACAGCTTATCCCCTTTGAATTAAGCGTCGGATAGATCATAGACATAAAAAGGCCGGAAAGAGGTAAAAGCCATACCCCGTAGGAAAGACCTCCTATCATAGACCCGATAAAACAGAAAAAAATTGCAAAGCTGAAAAGAGCCATTACGGATGTCCAACTGAATCGTGCAAGTACCCAGGCCCCCATAAACCGTCCTATGACCCGCAGGATGAAAAAAATGGATGTAGCGTACGCAACTATAAAAGTAAAAGAACCTGTATATCCCTCAAACAGCGTTGGCATCCATACATATATTGCACACTCCGCTGCTACGTATAAGAATATCCCCAGAGAAAAACCCAGGGCATAGGGGTCCTTCATCATACCCATTGTCCTTTTCAGGTCTATGGGTTCGTCAACGGACTTGACTGTCTTCGGATATCTTACAAGCAAGGCGGTTACAATGAGTACCACACAGATTGTTCCGGCGATTATATAGATCCATTTCCATGAGAAATCTCGTGAGAGGAGCCAGGTTACAATTGCGGGCCCTATGATTGCACCAACGCCAAAGAAACCTTCAACCATATTCATCGTGGCGGTATGCCCGGTGGTTGAACGGGAAATATCGCCTACAAGAGCCAGAGCACCGGTCTTGAATATTCCAATCGCTGCGCCTGAGATAACAAGAAGCACGACAAAAAATAAAAAATTGTTCCCGGCAGCGAAAAGGTAGGAATTTAGTGCAAAAAGAATAAGTCCTAAAATAATCGTCTTTTTTCGTCCCAGCCTGTCAGCAAGATATCCAAGAAAAATCCCTGCCAGTGCGATTGCAATCATATTGGCATAATGAAAAGCTCCTGCTGCCGTCATGCTGAGCTTGAATTCCCTGATTACCTCGGGGATGATAAGCCCAACAGAATCCGTAGTCATGGCGAACATCAGAAACATCAGGTATGTGAGCCATTTGATTGCGGTCAGGTTATGTTTTTGTGTTACAGGTGAGTTCATGGGAATACCTCTTAAAGTTAAGTATCAATCCATATATCTTATTTCGTCTCTTAAACCAGTACCTGTGATAACAGCAACAGAGTTGGACAGATCTACGTGCAGCATTATCCGGTGTTCATTCTGTTCCCATCTCATTTCCAGAAGATAATCTTCCGGTGCTTCAATATAAAATTCACCATTAAATGCCTGATGGCTGTTCCTGAGTCGAATCAGTTCAATAAGTTTCTGCACAAGTGACTGCTCAAGCGCGTCTTCGATTTCATCCTTAGTATAATAATGCCGGTTGATATCCCGTCCGACTTTAGTTTTTTCAAGGAGATCCATATCATTCCTGCCTCCCAGAAGACCGGTATAATAGACCTGAGGTATACCGGGGGCAAAAAACTGAATAGCCCTGGCGATCAGATAATCAGTTTCTCTACCTCCAAGGGCATCAAGAAATGTACAGTTAACCTGGTAAAGATCCAGGTTATTGGCGGCCGCCCCTGTTGCCTTTTTGCTCTGTCCATTACTTTTAACATGGATTGTTTCTACGAGATTATCAATTTCATCGGGAACGAGAAGACCC
>JASFHE010000070.1:0-15553 GCA_050123415.1 Desulfobacteraceae bacterium
ACCGGTATGTGGAGTTTTCAATATCTAAAAAGCAGCTTAGGACAATAAGTATTATGGTATCGATTCGTGACTTTTATCACCGGAGAAAGTGTATCAGTCTTGAGAGAGCTCCCGATAGAAAATTATCAGGAGCAGGATATGCATAATTTTGGTTGTATATTCATCTTGAGTCTCCATTTTTAAGATTCTTGATTACAACCTTGATTATTCGAAATAACTATAACCTTATTTTTATGATTTGTGAAGTTATATTTTTATTATGAGACTCAAATATATTGATTTTCCTGCTTTATTTTAAAGATCGTAAAATATTTTATTGAAATTTGCTGTGATATTCTCTAATAATACGGTAAGTTTTATCAACGATACAAAATAACTATTCCGGTATCTATCCTGGGGCGTATGCAGGCATTTTAAAATTCCGGTTTATTAACGGAAACAGAACAATATTAGCGCATAATGTTTATCAGATATTGAAAAGGATTTTATATCTAACTCCCGTCTTGTCTTTGGGATATTTTAGGGTTCAATAAAAACAAGTTATTTGCAGTCTGCTAATTAATGAAATGTCTGACTGTGCATTAGAAATAACAATATTTATATCATAGAGGGGTTATTATGCAGTGGTACTACGAAGGTTCTAACGGTCAGGTTGGGCCGGTAAGTGAAGAAGAGTTTCAGGCTCTTATTAAAGAAGGAATAATAACCTATTCAACCCTGGTCTGGAATTCGACAATGACCGATTGGGAGGAATATGGAAGCGTGGATGCTTCTTCGGAGAAAAGTGGAAGTTCAAACAGTGCAATCTGTGCAGAGTGCGGGAGGAGTTTTTCAAGGGATGATATGATAAAATATGGTGACTCATGGGTATGTGCTCAATGCAAGCCGATATTTGTTCAGAAAATAAAGGAAGGTGTAAACATTACTCAAATGGATTATGCCGGTTTCTGGATCAGGTTTGGTGCCTATATTATTGATAGCATTATCATGACTGTTATTAATCTAATATTAAGTTTTTTCATATCCCTGGTTGGCTTCAGTGCTATTTCACAGGATGATCCTTCCAAGGCTATTATGGTTTCAGCGCTGACCTCATTAATTAATATGATTATTTATTTGGGTTATGAAACCTACTTTATAGGCAAGTGGGGTGCCACTATTGGTAAAATGGCATGCGGATTGAAAGTAGTAACTCCCGAAGGAGAGAAGGTTACATACCTGAGGGCATTTGGAAGATATTTTGCAAAAATAATAAGTTCTCTCATTCTTTGTATCGGATTTATCATGGCAGGATTTGATGATGAAAAGCGGGCTCTCCATGACAGAATCTGCAGTACGCGAGTGATAAGCAAATAATTTGAAGGGTATTTGAATTGATTAGATGCACAAACTGCGGGGCATCTCTGCCTGATGAAGCTTTAAATAGCGAGAGTTTCAACCCCTGCCCGATCTGCAGCACATTGATCAGGGCAGATGTGTTTCCTGCTGTGAATAAAAAATTTACAGGAGAGGCATCGGGCGAGTTACTGTTAATGGATGACGAATCAAGCTGTTTTTATCATCCGAATAAACAGGCTGTATCAGCATGTTCACAGTGCGGTCGTTTTTTATGCTCCCTTTGCGATGTTGATTTTAATGATCAGCACATGTGCATATCCTGTATTGAAAGCGGTAAGAAAAAGGGCAAAATAAGTAACCTGGAGGATCGCAGGGTAAGATACGACAATGCTACGCTCGGGCTTGCTGTTTTGCCTCTTTTAATCTGGCCTTTCACATTGCTTACAGCTCCACTTGCTGTTTTTCTGGTTTTCCTGTACTGGAACAAACCTTCCGGGATAATAAGAAAGAGCAGAATTCGCATGGTTATTGCGTTTATATTAGCAGGGTTGCAGATCGCAGGGTGGGCCATATTCGGCTATAAAATATTTACTTAAGCCTTTTGACCTAAAACTCATTTTCAATGAATAGATCCATGACTGACAAAAGTTCATACAGAAGACTCCGGGGATCGGCGTTTTTAAATTCCAACAGGCTATACACAGGATCAGATCACCTGTTATCTAGTACCAGTCACTGGTTTACTGAAGAGTATCTAAGATTCTACTATAGTGATATACAGGCGATCTTAACCAGAAAAACAATAAGAGGCAAAGTACTCAATAGTTGCTTTCTGGTAATGCTGGTTATTTTTCTGCTCCCTTCTTTTTTATTATCAGGGGGATGGGCAGCTTTTTTCCTTATACTGGCATTCCTCTCTATCATTTTACTTGTGGTCAACCTGATAAAGGGGCCTACCTCGATTTGCCACATTCAAACCCCGGTACAAACTGCCAGGCTGGAGGCTATAAGGAGATTAAATGGAGCAGAGAAAGCTATTGCTCAAATAAAAACATATATAGAAAGAAGCCAGGGCCTGTTGACACAGGAAGACTTCCAGAATGTCGAACCAAAAGAACGCTTCAAGGCTTCCTATAAAAAATCGGATATAACCCGAATCCACGAAGACGGTAACTATCATAAGGCACTTTTCTCTATTCTTGCCGCAAGTACAATATTTATTGCCATGGAATTATTTTTTCCCGGTATTATTTCATCCATTTTTTCAGGTGCAATTAATCTGACAATAGGAGCCATATTTGTTATTTCATTAAGAAAACAATCCAGAAGCGATCTTAATGGCAGTATAAAAACCATAACCTGGTCAATTTGCGGTTATTTAGTACTCAGGTACTTTTTCAGTTATATAATATATATGACTATCCTGTTCCAAAACCCGGATATAGTCTATAACCAATGGGAACTGTTTAAAAAAACTGCGATAACCCCACCACTTGAACATACATGGATGCTGGTATTTTACGCTTTATTTATTGTTTTTACAGCAGGAATAGGGCTTTTAGGGGTAATATTGACTGTAATGTTCCAGAAAGAGTACAAGACAAAAAAAGAGTATTTAAACGATGAAGAGCAAGTAGATATGGGATTGGAACATGAATAATCTCCTTCATCAGAAATGTTTCAACCACAAGCATCGTGAAGCAGTTGCAAGGTGTCCTGAGTGCGGGAGGTTTTTCTGCAGAGAATGTATTACGGAACATGATGACCGGGTGCTTTGCACATATTGCCTTCAAAATATCATAGCCGGATCTCAAAAAAATTCATCTCCATTTAGTGGCCTTTATCAGGTATGCAGGTTTATTACAGGGACATTCCTTTTATGGCTGGCCTTTTACTACATTGGGCTTACACTCCTTTCTATTCCGACCTCATTTCATGAAGGTGCAATCTGGTCCGGTGACTGGTTGGGGGGATAATGGCAAAGGAACAGAGAATAAAAGGTGCCCTTGAAATTATTGAAGAAGCTGTTTTTATTATCAGGCGGTATTTTCTAAACCTTTTATCTGTCTATTTTATAGGGGCGCTGCCCTTTGTCACTGCATTTCTCTACTTCTGGACTGATATGAGCAAGAGCGCCTTTGCAGGTGACCGTATTGTCTCAGCTTCACTGGCTCTTGCACTGCTGTTTATCTGGATGAAATGCTGGCATGTTATATATTGCAGAAAGATAATTTCATATATCCGCGTGCAGCCTTCACCCCTATGGTCCATTAAACAAATTTTAAATCTTATTTCTTCTCAGGCTTTTTTCGCAGGGAGCGGAGTTATCATATTTCCTCTTGCCATGATCATAACCATTCCCTTTGGCTGGGTATATGCATTTTATCAGAATGTTTATCTGGCGGACGACGGCAAACGTCCGATAAAAGCTATCATAGAAAGAGCATGGTATTCAGCCAGGATGTGGCCCGGGCAAAATCACATAATACTCAGTGTTATCAGTTTGTTTACAATATTCATATTTTTAAATGTCTGTATAGGCATATATTTATTGCCTGTTATCTTAAAAAAGTTTTTTGGTGTGGAATCAGTGTTCACGTTAAGTGGCATCAGTGTACTCAATACAACTTTCCTGGCCGTATCATCATGTCTTACATACCTAATGGTAGATCCCCTGATAAAAACGATCTATGTATTGAGGTCTTTTTATGTGTTCTCAATAAAATCAGGAGATGATTTAAGGTCGGAAATAACACGCTTAAGGATGACCCGTAATTTATTATCCCATTTCGTTATATTTGCACTTTTTTTAGGTTTAGCGGGTAATACATTTGCAGATACAGGATCTGTTAACCAGGATTTATATTCGGGCAAAACTGAGATTGTTTCACCCGGTCAACTGGACCAGGCCATTGAAAGAACATTGAAACAGAGGGAATATACATGGCGAATGCCAAGAGAAAATAAGATTGATGACGATGATCCAGATGTTATTGACAGGTTTGCTTTCTGGATCACGGATAAGATCAAGTTTATATCCAAAAAATTCAAATCAATCTGGGATAAAATAATTGAATGGCTTAAAAAAATTTTTCCGGATAGAGAGAATAAGGCCCCGTCAGGCAACCTGTGGCAAAACAGTATAACTTTAATTCTGTATCTTTGCATTGGCCTTCTTATTTGTCTTCTGATCTTTATTGTCTGGAGACATTTTAAAGGCCGCAATAAATTTCCTGTCAGGGTAGAGGGGCTGGCTGTATCTTCATCAATGCCTGATCTGACAGATGAATTTGTAGACCCTGTTGAGTTGCCGGTAGATCGCTGGTTAAACATGGGATATGAAATGATGAAGAAACAAGAACTTCGGCTGGCCCTGCGTGCATTTTATCTTGCTGTCCTTGCTCATCTGGCTGATAAAGGTATCATTACAATTGCCAAGCATAAAACAAATATGGACTATGTATCAGAGCTGCAGAGACGTGCCCATGAATACAAGGAACTGCTTAATCTGTTCTCCATTAATGTTAAGGTATTTGACAGGTCATGGTATGGCATGCATGAAGTGACAAATTCCGTTCTGGAAAACTTTATTTCTGATCGGGAAAGGATGGTAAACCTGGTACATGGCTAAAAGGTTATTAATCTGTTCATTTCTGATAATAGCACTCCTGTCTGCCGCAGGGATTTACCATATTTTTTCGATCCGGTTTAAAATAGGTGATGTTTATCCTCCCTATTCATCGCTCCGCACAGATCCTCTGGGAACAAAGATCTTTTTTGAAAGCCTTTCCGGTTTGAACGGCTGCAGTTTAAAGAGGGATTATGACCCTGTTCCGAAATGGGAAGGAAGTAAGGAAACAACATTGTTTCTGCTTGGAACCAGTCCCGGTATCCTTGAAATATCTCATAAAGAAAACCGGCAAATCCTGTCATGGGTTCTTTCTGCTGGCACAAGGGTTGTAATCTCACTTAATTCCCAAAAGGGCAGTTTTATAACTGCTTCAGAAAAAGATGAAGAATCGAAAAAAGATGAGAAAGACGATAAAAATTCAAAGAAAGACGAAAAGGATAAAGATAATGATGCAAAAACAGACTACTCCCTTACCAAATTACTGGGATTTAAAATTACACCTTTTAAAAAATATCATGATGAATCAGCAGAACTGACCTATACAAACTCTGAAATTGATTTGCCCCAGTCTTTGAAATACAGGCCGGCTAACTATTTTACGGATCTTAATGCAGGGTGGACAGTAATCTATTCGCAAAAGGATAAGCCTGTTATTATTTTCAGGAAGTATGGTCAGGGAACAATTATACTGTGTGCCGATTCCTATATTTTCAGCAATGAAGCTATGATGTCCCATCGTTATCCCGGTCTTCTTTCCTGGCTCACAGGTGCGGGTAAAAATATCTATTTTGATGAATCACATTTCGGGTTACAGAAAAAAACAGGAATGATTGATCTTGCATATAAATACAGGCTTCAGGGTGTTATCTTTGTATTTATTTTTATAGCGTTATTGTATGTCTGGAAAAATATCGTGGCTTTTGTTCCTCCTCGCAGCAATAGCCATGAAAGGATACAGATTATAAGATCTGACAGGG
This sequence comes from Desulfobacteraceae bacterium, assembly GCA_050123415.1. GTDB lineage: Bacteria > Desulfobacterota > DSM-4660 > Desulfatiglandales > HGW-15 > JAAZBV01. The sequence continues at coordinate 5,947 of JASFHE010000070.1, forward strand.
ATTATCTTGATGGGCTTATAAGCCTTCTCCAGCGATATATACCTGAGAAGGAACTTATCAAAACCTGCATAGAGGAATGGGAAAAAGCGACTGCAAAGGGAAGATTATTACCCGGGGCTATTCGTTCTGCAAGAGATCTGGAACAGTTCACGAAAAATTATGACAAACCTTCTCAAGTGTACAATTCCATAAGCAAAAAATTGAAGGAAAGGAAATCATTATGAATGAAGATAGAGATATCCTCAAGAGTGCTTTAAACGATGCAAAGGAGGAAGTTTCAAAGGTTATTATTGGCCAGAACCACGTGATTGAAAAAGCCCTTATAGCCATTTTTACCTGCAATCATGCTTTAATTGAAGGTGTGCCGGGCATTGCAAAAACTCTTATGGTCCGTACTCTTGCTCATGTGCTGGGAAGCGAGTTTTCCAGAATACAGTTTACCCCTGATCTCATGCCGAACGATATAACCGGTACCCATGTATTCAATATGCAGGAAAATAGATTCAATCTTGTAAAAGGACCGGTATTTACAACTTTTCTTCTTGCTGATGAAATAAACAGGGCTCCTGCAAAAACCCAGTCTGCTCTTCTCCAGGCCATGCAGGAACGTATGGTAACAATTGATACGTCAACCCATATACTTTCGCCAAATTTTACTGTGTTTGCGACCCAGAATCCAATTGAATATGAAGGAACCTATCCACTGCCCGAGGCACAGAAGGATCGTTTTATGCTTAAAATCAATATGAAGACTCCGGGTAGAGATGAAGAACTGCTTCTCGCTCAAAGAATGATTGAAGGCAACTCCCCTGAAGATGTTCTGGCAAAAGGAGACGTCAAACAGGTAATTACAGCAGATGTTTTAACATCATTAAGAAAACAGCTTGGCGGAACCCTGGTAAAAGAAGAACTCCTTGGATATATCGTTGATATTGTCCAGACCACCAGAAAACACCAGGCTGTTTTGGTGGGTGCCGGCCCCAGGGCTACACAGGCTCTGCTGCTTGCCAGCCGGGCATATGCCGCGATACAGGACAGGGATTTTGTGACGCCGGATGATATCAAGGGCATGGCTGTTCCGGTTCTTGAACACAGGCTGATCCTTAGACCGGAGTTTGAGATCGAAGGACTATCGGTTGTTGAGGTTATAGAGGATATTCTCAAGGATATGGTTGTTCCACGATGATTATTCCCACTAACAGGTTAATATTATGGACGGGACTGGTTTTTGTTCCCTTTTCTGCATTGATAGCAGTGGTCCAGCCTGTTGTTGCCGTTGTTATGTCCGTAGCAGTTATCCTGTTTCTTATACTGGTTATTGCAGATGGTTTTTCAACTCCTCTCCGGCTTAAAGGAATAGATGTAGAACTTCCGGATGTTATACGTCTTTCAAAGGGTAAAGAAGCGGAAATATCAATTAGTATTCATAACAGGAAAAACCGTCTTAATGAAGTATCTATCGGTATTCCCTTTCCTTTTGAAATGATATCAGCAGCTATTGAGATGGTTGTAAGTCTCCCCTCAGACAGTGAACAGTCATCTGCAAAATGGCCTTGCAGGGCATTAAAAAGGGGCAACACTGTATTAGATGTCTGCTATCTTGGGGCGTTGTCGCATCTTACATTCTGGAGGTATCGAAAAAAATCCAGGATTAGATCTGAAATCCGCGTTTATCCGGACATCTTCCAGGACAGGAAAAATATTGCGTTCCTTTTTCAGAACAGAGATATAGGTATACACAGTCGACGTCTTATAGGAAAAGGCCGCGAATTTGAACAGCTTCGGGAATATATGCCGGGAGACAGCTATGAAGATATACACTGGAAAGCGACAGCAAAGAGAAGATATCCGGTAACTAAAGTCTTTCAGATGGAGCGTACACAGGATGTCTATGTAATTCTGGATGCATCACGCATGAGCAACAGAGCCTCGGTAAACGGTTCAGTAAATGAAAATGGTGATAGCGAAAAACTTACAATACTTGAAAGATATATCTCAGCATCCCTGATACTTGGGCTTGTTACGGAAAGGATGGGGGACCTGTTTGGCCTTGTGGCCTTCAGCAATAATATTGATAGATTTGTAAAGGCAAAGAGGGGAAAAACTCATTTTAATACCTGCAGGGATACTCTTTATACACTTGATTCAAAGAAGGCCTCACCGGATTTTTCAGAACTGATTACTTTTATCAGTCTCAGGGTAAGGCACAGGGCTCTTTTGATTTTTTTGACAAGCCTGGATGATCCTGTACTTGCTGATAATTTTATTGAACAGATAGAAGTATTATCAAAAAAACATCTTGTTATGGTGAACATGCTGGATCCGGTAGCTTTGAAACCTTTGTTTTCATCGCCCGATACGAATACAACCCCGGATGTGTACAGAAACCTTGGCAGACACATGATTCACCGGAATCTCCTTAATATGGAAAAGCGACTGAAAAAACGCGGGATAGGTTTTACAATGCTGAACAATGAAAAACTGAATCTTCAGCTTATTTCCCAATATTTAAATATTAAACAGAAGCAGTTGCTATGATCATAAATATCCCGAAATTTATCAGAGAGGAACAGCCTTTTTGGTCTGAGCTTGAAGATATCCTGAAGTCCATTGAGCGTGATAATAGCCGTAAAATGGATATTAAAGAGGTGAGGAGGTTTCATTACCTCTATCAGAGAGCATCCGCGGATCTTGGAAAAATTATGACTTTCTCATCCCAGACAGAAATTCGTAGTCACCTTGAAGCACTTGTAGCAAAGGCATATTGTGAGATTCATGAAACAAGACGATACTCGGAGACCTTTTCACCTGTTCAATGGTTTCTTAAAAAATTTCCCAGGACCTTTCGTGCACATATAAAGGCTTTTTATCTGACTGTTGCTATAACACTGGTTGGGGCTCTTTTCGGAGGGCTTGCCATTACACTTGATCCTGACGCCAAAGCTGTTCTTATGCCCTTTTCCCATCTACTGGTAAATCCTTCAGAAAGAGTCGATAAAGAAGAAAATACCACTTCCGACAGACTCGCAGGGCAGAAAGCCACTTTTTCATCTCAACTCATGACACATAATACTAAAGTCGCAATCCTCTGTATGGCCCTTGGTATTTCGATGGGTATCGGGACAATTTTAGTCATTTTTACCAACGGAGTAATGCTGGGAGCTGTTGTGATTGATTATATTCTTGCAGGTGAATCAGTATTTCTCATGGGGTGGCTCCTTCCGCATGGAGTAATAGAGATACCGGCAATACTTCTCGCCGGACAGGCAGGCTTCCTTTTAGCAGATGCAATAATTGGTAGGGGTTCCATCCTCTCCTTAAGAGAGAGGATGGGATCAGTATCAAAGGATATTGTCACGATAATAGCCGGGGCAGGTGTGTTGCTGGTGTGGGCAGGAGTTATAGAGAGTTTTTTTTCCCAGTATCATGAACCGGTAATTCCGTATAAAGTTAAAATCGGTTTCGGTGTGATCGAATTCATACTTCTTGTATGGTTCCTCTCCAGATCCGGTATTGATAAAAATGATAAACAGTCTAAAGATATAAAGGCGCATGGATTATAATAACGAAAATATTTTGATAATTGAAACACCCGAAGGGATTGATTTTTCACTGAGGCTGGCCGGGCCTGTTATCCGCTGTCTCGCCTGGGTCATAGATCTATGCTGTATCTTAGCAATAACTAAAGCCCTGTCTTTAATAACCGGTTTTCTTTCGATTTTCAGCAGTGATCTTGGTAGTGCCCTGGGTATTCTTTTCTATTTTATAGTTTCAATTGGATACGGCATTGTGATGGAATATTTCTGGAGGGGGCAAACCATCGGAAAACGTTTATTCAAACTACAGGTAATGGACATACAGGGACTTAATCTTCAATTACATCAGGTTATTATCAGAAACCTTTTACGTGTTGTGGATGGCCTGCCATTGCTGTATGCTGTCGGAGGAATAGCATGTCTGTTTACCAGGCATTCTCAGAGGCTTGGAGACCTGGCTGGTAATACTATTGTTGTATGGACTACCGGTATAAGTGAACCTGATCTGGACCAGGTACTGCCGGACAAGTATAATTCATTTCGTGATTATCCGCACCTAGTGGGAAGACTTCGGCAGAAGGTCTCCCCAAAGGAGGCGGGTGTAGCTATTAAGGCTCTTATACGCAGGGAGCAGTTTGAACTTGCAGCCAGGGTAGAGTTGTTCAGGGAGATTGCCTCCTGGTTTAAAAATATTGTTGAGTTTCCGCAGGAGGCAGTAGACGGGATATCGGATGAGCAGTATATCCGAAATGTTGTGGATGTACTTTTCAGGGCTGATGTCTATAAAACCTAACCCTCTATGCTATACAGGAAACTACTCATTGATGATTTCTTCCTCTGTTATTTCGCAGTTGCAGTCAATAAAATATCTCTTTTGTAAAACCTGCATTTCACCCATTGCCTGAAAACAGTCATCTCCTGTTTCAACTATTTGAATAGAGATGTTTGGTTTGGAAATGTATCCAAGTTCTTCAAGGCTGTCTGTATATGTATTATTATTTGCGAAGTAATTTTCTTCAGCCATGCATACTTCTTTTAACTCTTCCTTGACGCTTGCCTGGTAGGCCCGTGTCCTGTATGCATGAAACTGAGGGATTGCAATTGCTGCAATGATACCTAATACAATTATGCCGACAAAACATATGGCAAGACCAATAGCTGCCATAGGCAGACAACCCATGCCATCTTTTTTCTGTTTCTGGCCACATCTTGGACATGAGAGAGACTTTATTTTTATTACTGAACCACAGTTAGAGCAAAATTTTTCATCAGCCTGTTTGACCGGACTATCATTTGCCCTGATCCGTTGTCGTTTTTCAGGCCCGGGCAAAGGCGGCGGACCCTGGATTTCCATATCTGTTTCTGTTTCCTGCTCAACGCAGGCTATTGCTCCGGCATCTTCAAAAATCTTTTTCATTGCTTCACATTCTTCATGAGAAGCATTTTTCTTGACGATCATTCTTTTACCGGAAAAGAGCTGTTCAATCTTTGATGCATCAACATTAAAGGCTTTACTGACTTTTTCTTTTACTTCTTCAATATTAGAACCTGCAGAAATTTCCCCTTTAAAGACTACGCAATATGTTGTTTCACTCATCAGGATGACCTCCGAAAGAAAGATTTTCCAAAATATTCACCAGCGATATGAAGAGAGCTATTTTTGAAAATAAAACAATGCCCCTGCTGTGTCAACGCTAATGAATGTCGCGTATATCGTTCCGGTAATAGTTGATTTATTGCTTAATCAGCAGCAACAGCAAAATCTGCGTTGTAATTGAGAACCGCCCAGACTGTTTTACTTTTCCGGTCATAACCATAGGCTCCAAGACCATATTCGGGTTTGCTTCATTTTCTTCTAATGTCCATTGGGTGTCACCATGTACACCAAATGACCATACATCCTGTGTCAGTCAGGAAAACCATGTTTTGTTAATAAATGTTTAAGGTTTATGAACAGATCTTGACAGGAGACTAGTTCGAAAGAAGACGCAAATCAATAATGCGTTCCTCTCCGGAATTATCAACAAGTATAATCTTTTTTAGTGCAGGAAATTTATTCTGGATAAAATCCAGGTATATTCTCTGTTTTGTTATTTTTTTAGCTTTGCTGTATTCATTAAGCTGTTTTTTAAATCGATTGACTTCACCCTGTGCACGGCTTACCACTTCGGTTTGATATGCCCATGCTTCTTCTTCTATCTGCATGGCCATACCTTTGGTTTTTGGTAGATTTTCATTTCTGTAAGATTCGGCATTGTTAATCAGCTCTCTTTTCTGGATCTGTGCATTGATAACGCGCTCAAAATAGGTTCGGACTCCCTTATGGGGAGATACTTCTTTTATTTCAATGGCGCCGATTCCCAATCCGCTTTCAAGTTGATCCAGGTTTTGCTGTATTTCTTTTTTCAGGTAGCTTTCAACACTTTTTTTGCCGACAGTGAGAATATCATCAACTGTTTTTGATGCCAGACTCTTTATAGCTGCGGAGTATGCAACCTGTTTTAAATAGTACTCATTGTTTTTTATATTAAAGAGATATTTTATCGGATCAACAATATTGTATCTGATTAAAAAATCTATAAACACAATGTTGTTATCACCTGTAATACAATAGGAGGAAAGGCCGGTTATTTTTCTGAATTGATCTTTATTAGCATTTGACGTTATAAGCGAAAAGTCTTTTATCTCTATGGTATGAGTTGTTTTTACCGGTACTTTGGTGATCGTATCAACAGGCCATGGGAGTTTGTAATGGCCTCCGGGCTCCACCTTCTCGTCAATTACTTTTCCAAATCTCTGGACTACTCCAAGCTCACTCTCTGAAATTTTATAAAATCCTGTCAGCAGGTAGACGGCAGTTAAGCCCATCAGGATTACCAGAATAAAATATCTGATTAAGGCGCTGGTAGTTTCTTTCAGGTGATGCTTGATTGTCTTGGCCATTTATTTTTACTTTTTTCCGGTAGTTAATTCTTTAGAATTTAAATATTCAAAGAGTTCGGAATCAGTTGATAGCACAAGAGTAGTATTTTTATCCATAATCTGTGAATATACCTGCAACGATTTTACGAATTTAAAAAATTCAGGATCTTCGCTGTATGCCTCGGCATATATTCTTAATGCTTCCTTATCCCCTTCTCCTTTTATTTCTTCGGCTTCCTTATATGCTTTTGCCAGCAGCTCTTTTACTTCCCTGTCTGTGTTTGCCCGTATTTTAGTAGCTTCTTCCTCTCCTTCCGCTGTATATTTAACAGCTTCCTTTGTTCTTTCTGCCTTCATCCTCTGGTAGACCGCGTTACTTACTACAGAGGGATAAATAATTTTTTTAAGACCGGCCTGAATGATCTCTATACCATATTTTGATTTTGTCCTTGTGTTGGCTTCTTTTTTTAGCTTTTCGTATATCTCCTGGAGTTTAACATTTTCGGGAACTGTATTAATTATTTTATCAATTTCATAATCACTGAGAATGATGCCAAGTTGAGAATTCACCATATCTCCAAGCTTTAATTCTGCATTTGAAACATTGTTGAGAGACTGAAAGAATAACTCCGGGTTATCCAGTTTCCATGCAATATAGCAAGTAACAATGATAGGATTTTTATCTTTTAATAAAAGCTGCAGTGTCTGGGCTTCAAAACAGTTTATTTTATTATCAAAGGTATTTACCTTCTGCCAGGGTAACTTGGTATATAATCCGGCTTCTGCTATTGTTTTTATAGGTTTCCCCCATTGAGTGATTATAACACTGGTTCCCTGTTTTACAGTAAACAGCGAGTTGTAGATAGCTACACCTGCGACAATTATTATCAATAAGAGTATAGGGAGTATTTTTTTCATGCTTTCAGTGACCTCTTTATTCTTCTATCTGCCAATCATCAATGTATGAAATGTTTCCGGTTTTTAAATAGATATTCGGTTTGCCTGTTTTGGGATCTATTATTACTTTTTCATTCTTATTAAGGGTATCAGCTATATGATTATAGTATAATACTTTCCTTATAATGGATTTGGCTTTTTTGTAGGGATCCAGTTTTGATTGATAACTGATTACAGCACCTTTGGATTTCATGATTTCTTCATTTACATAGGCCTTTGCGTCGTTGATATTACTGTATGCTGTACCGCGTGAAGAGGGTATTTCCGAGTTTTGATATTCCAGAGCCAGGTTGATAGTCTCTTCCTTTATCTGATATGATGCAATAACTTCTTCAAATGATTCGGATATCTTTATAGGAGGATGAATGTCTTTTACATTAACGCTGATAACTTCAATCCCCGTGTCTATTTTATCGAGCTCTTTTTGAAGTACTTTTTCAACCGCGAGGTCTATCTCTTTGCGGTAGGTAATGGCAATCTGGTAAAAGGATTTTACTGTAAAGATATTCTGCAATGTATTGTATGCAATATCTTCTATCAATACCTTTGGGTTTGACTGGTTGTAATAATATTTGTACAGGTCTTTAACCCTGTAATGAATAATAATATAAGGATTAAAAAAATTATTGTCTCCTGAAATAAAATGAATTTCCTCACCATGCTTTATACCCCATATCAGGGGTTTTTCTTTGGAAATGTTTCCCAAAAACAGTTCCCGTATCTGTTTTGTTTTTTCCTTTCTTACCCTGTCAATAGGACGTGGAAATTTGGGGTGAAAACCGGGTTGCAGGGCTTTCTTATTAACCGGTTTGCCAAAGCGTTCGACTATGGCTTCTTCATCCATCTGTACCTGGAAACCCGTATCATACAAAATGACAAGAATTATTAATGCAATGAGCGCATATACTGAGAATTTTAAAAGGCGAACAAGCTGGATTATCAGCTTCGACTTTAGAATGTCTTTATTGTATTTTTTATCAATCCATTTAAAAAAATTGGTATATGTTTCTTTTCCCAATGCAGCATCCAGGATGTTAAGAAAGCTATGATGCATTCGGAAATCTTTTTCTTTTTTGTGAAAATGGGTAATGATATTGATAATGATTTCTATCCCAAAGGATAAAATAAACAGTGCAATAGCCAGGCTGACCCATCTGTCTATATTGAACCTGAAATAGTATAGAATGAGGGATACACCTGTAAGAGAGGAACATACCATGTCTCCCTTGGAGTGCAGACCGTCTGATATCAAAGCTGGGGAATTTTCATCTTTTCCAACGTCTGATAGGAATTTAAAAAGAAAATAGGAGCCTAATGATAGAATAAGAAATATAATACCGGTTATTAGCGGTTTTTCAATTATAACTATCTTAGTGGTAAATACATTTACGATCAATGATACTGAAACAAATATAAGGAATATTCCGATTAGCAGGGAGGTTGTAACCTGGATATTTTTTCCAAATATATTTTCAGAAAATTGTATGAAAAGGTTTTGGTTCGCTGGAGTTGTATTCTCTGCATTTTCTTTGGAAAGCGCCTGTTCATATTTTTTTACAGATGAACTTCTCCACAATGCAAAAAGAACCAGCAGTGATGTTGCTATATCAGTTCCGCTGTGCCATGCTTCAGAAAGGACAGCTATACTGCCTGACAGGTAGTAAAAAATAAATTTGAGAACAGTGAGGCTTATCGTTATGGATATTGCAATAAGTGAAGTTCTAATGCTTTTATTCATTGATATATCTTAATATCCCAATAGGTTAGTTTCTATTTATTCGATCAAAAAGATCGGCGCGGATTATATCTATATCAGGACCTTTGACAAACATCCTATAAAGACGGTTGTTTGTATCAACCCATAGAAAAATGATTAACCTCTCCCTGACTTTGATCTCGTAATTTTTTAATGCCATTTTTCTGCTTTCAGGTTCCGGTATAATGTCATTACCTGGAATAATTGAAATCTGTCTGATAGTGGCAGAAGGAAGGATGTATGTTTTATAAACCTGTTTTCCTCCTTTTTTATCATCATACATGCGGATCCAGTAATCGATAGTATGGAAAACAGACAGGTCAAGCATAGGCATATCAGGTTCAAGAGGTGATATTGTTTCCGGAGTTTTACCTTTCGTTTTAAGGGTTTTAATAATCTTGCGATCTTCTACATTTATTTCATAGGAGGGGCCGGT
>JASFHE010000071.1:0-15451 GCA_050123415.1 Desulfobacteraceae bacterium
TCCATACTCTCTTCTCCCTTCAACAACTTTACAACCTATCAAATAAGCTTTGGAACTGCGCCATTTTGCGTTGCTCCATGCTTTTTCTTGTACAGTGCTTACCGCTTTGGGCATGTATAATTTCTTGTCAAAATTATTTGAAATGTGATTAAACTCCCATTTCCAAGAGCCATCTTTTTGTCTAGTATGACGCTCCCAAACTGTTATCACTTTTGTGGCCATGGCTCCTCGCTTTACACATCCTATCATATAGTACTACATTTACGGTAGCTGCTAGATTCATGCACCCATTTGTAGGCACAAATATAGTATCTCGACACCAAGAAGTGATTCTACGGCCTAGAGTATTGTCCTCGGCCCCAAAAATATAGAACGCCCTTTCTGGGTGCTTGTATTCTGGAAGAGGTATAGCTCCGTCTATGATGTCGACTGCCACTGGGACACAGTCAAATGGCACTACGTCGTGCAGATTAGGTACTCTGATCATAGGTGTGTGTCTGTATTGCTTCGTTGTGTCAGGATTACCTGCTCTTGTCCTTCTTCCTGTGAAGAATAGTGCGGCAGCACCATACACACCAGCAGCCCGCATGGCGGCTCCCAGGTTAATCTTGAACTTGACACTATCAAGGCCTATGACACTGTATCCACGCATTTCTACCACCCATCTACATAAACGTAAGCACAGCACTTGCTGCAGAATGTTTCTGAGCGATTTTCCTCTACTCGTTCTTTTGCGATATAAGGTTTCCCCTCTCTAACGCTCTTGTATACCGGTTCGTGCATAGCCAACGGGCAACCCTGATTTATATGGTCACAGTCTTTTTCATGCACAATCATGAACGTATACAATGCCATGCAGTTTCTGCAGAATGTGTAGTGCTCATTTGCGATTACTATGTCTTCGCTATCACAGAAATAACATTTACTCATCCAGTTCCTCCGCTAGACATTCCAAGCACAGGAAATTACCATCATCGTCACGGAATATGTCTTCAGTGTCGCTGCATATTTGGCATTCCCCCTCGCCTACAAAAGTATAATCATCTGCGTTCATTGTGTTATTCCTCCAGTGGTTTCATGTATTGTTCAATACATTCTCTGTTTTCGGTAATTATTATATCGGGCCTAAACTCAAACACCCTATCCTTCTTTAGTATTAAGCTTCCGTTCTTCCATACCGGATGGAGCTTTGCCCAGTTGACCCCTTTCTTGTGTAGCATTTCATGCAAGTCAGCGGTGCTTTTTTTATGCAATTCTTTGTGCGAATAGTGGCTTCTAGCTAGCATCTGGATAGAGTTTCGAAACCAGTCTTGTTGACGCCATATAAAATACAAGATCTTTTGCATTGTGCCATCATGTTCTTTGCATAGCCTTCTGATCTTTTTGTTCGGCAAAAAATGTTGTTAGGAATCCTTGCTTGTATTGATCAATTCGGCAATACGAGACAACCGGGATTCCAAAACCATAATATACTCATACAAAAAACATATGTCTTTTGACGCTTGAGGCCCTGACAGGCACCCTTGCGCTGCTGTATGAGCGTGATACTCATCGCAACATACTGTCACATATTCTTTGTATTCTCGGTAAATTTTTTCTGCCTGTTCTTTCATCGGTATTCCTAACGTGGCGTTCACTTGGCGCAAAAGCGAAACCACAATTTTAATTTACCCAAAAGCCGCCTTGCTTTTGCGCTCAATGTGGAACCGCAAGCATTAGACCGTCAAGTTGATTTTTGGGTTATGCCTTTTATGATGCTGAACCACCTACGCTTATATCATGCCAATTTTCCGAACACTCCCCGCACAGGTGATCTGAAAAAGCTATTTCTTTCACTACCCAACCAAATTTAGTAAAAATGTAATCTTCAAAATCTTTTCCAATTAAATCATGCCTCAATATTTCGATTCTATTTTTACAATCCATCCTATCAGGACTTCCATCACATTTTAAAACTACTTTATCTGCAAGCATTATTTTCATTTTTTTTACCTCGGATATTACACACCTCTTCTTTTGGCGCGTTAAATGCCCTACTATCAAATATCCCTTCAGCTTCAGCCCATAGTTTGGAAAAACAAACAGATGCTATGCCAGCAGATACTGATGTTATTTTTTGTAAGTTGTAGTCAAACCAAGCTTCTGTACCAAGTCTGTCAAAATCAGTAAGCAAGAGGGATATCTCATCTGATTGAGTATATGCGCATTTTACCCCTTGGATTTCTCTGCATAGAGCCAGCGCTGTCTCTTCCATAACGTTGCGAAACAAATCATCAAATGGTTTTTCGCATTTTCTTGTGAGGGTGTGAAAGGCTTTGCCATCTAGTCTTATTATGACTGGTATACGTCTAGCCAGTTTTATTCGGCTGCGGAACTCGTAGTTTTCTTTCATACGTTCGCCAAGACTATTCATATGGCCTCCTATTCTAAATCATCAAGCATGAATGTACAACCACAGTGCGGACAAGTAACTTCTTCTTCTTCACAGATGCCGCAAGCGCCATGCTCGTCGCTATAAGTATAACCAGCTCCCTCGTCTTCGAGGCAATAACAATCCTCCGGTCTGTCAAAATCACATTCTTTACTACATCTTGGGCAGTTACCGGTTATAATGTCATCACACATATAACCTCCTATTTGCTAGTAAACGCATCGTGTAGACAATCAGCTAAGTCTCGAAATTTCCCAACGACTTCAAATATAGCTTCTTGTTTAGCTAGTTCCACATCCTTGCTAGACAGCTCACGGCAGTCGAAGAATGGAAGGCATGTCAATAGCCACGTATCCTTAGGATAGTGTATGTGTCTATGTACAGATATGCGTATTCCGCACGCTTCTATTTCCCATATTCTGGGTATTCGCTCGGTTTCACCTCGCGAATAGGTTGTTATGTCTTTCCAACTCTTCATACTTATTTACCTTTTGATAAAAAAATGGCAGCAGGAGTTTAACCTGCTACAAGCATCCATCCTACTGGCCGGTCAAGTCGATGGCTCGGCTAGTCGTTGGTGCCGTTGCTAATTACTTGTTTTTCCACTTCTGGTAACACGGTCTGATTTCCGTGCGCAACGTGCGCGGGGCCCGGAAAAGCCCTATCAGACGCTACCTCCCTCATGTCCCGCAACGTAGGTCACGCCATAATTTTATACATTCAATTCTTTTCTTATCTGTTTGGTACTAACTGGTTTGAAATCCCACATGTCAACCCCCACATTGACCACTCTTCGCTCAGGGATCGACTTAAATAGTGTGTGTACATGACCACATATCAAGATAGTTAGTGGGCTTTCTATGGCACAATACACACACGGATCGTGAGCTAATACTATTTTCAGGTTATCTTCATCGAACCACAGTGCTGAATGTACACTTGTAAAACCTACATCAATATATCTTTCCCACTTTAGTTGGTCATGGTTACCGAGTATAAGATGTTTTGTTCCGTTGAGCTTCTTTATTACTGCGCCAAGCCTCTCCCACTGACTATTCCCTATCATGGCGACATCGCCTATCACATAGCATGTGTCGTCCTCGCCAACAACCTCGTTGTAATTTCTCACAAGGGTTCTATGCATTCGAGCTTCGTTCTTAAATGGTCTATGGCAGAGTTTTATTATGTTTCTGTGAAATAGATGCCAGTCGGCTGTGTAATAGTTCATTATCTGTCTCTATCCCTTCTGAGCCACTTTTCCTTGTAGTTAAAATACCTCCTGGCTATATAGCCCGCGCATATACAAATGAAAAGTACGGCTAAAGGTGTAGCCTCAGCCCACGTCATCTCATTCATCCCTGTCCACCTTTCTTGTTGAAATGCCAGTTATTAGGCTCTTTCCATATATGTACCGTTCTTTTTGGTGAAAGTACATGATGATCGTCGTACGTTATATGCGGTTTCTTTGACCAATTTTTCGGTATCGGTTTGCAGCAAGGCATCGCTATATCAATACGCTCACTATAGTTGAAGAAGCTTTTAACATCCATGTTAGCATGTGAATGCGGCCATACTACGACAATTGGTTTCTGTGCACAATCTATTACTATGTTCTCGACTTTATTTTTTATGAGTTTTATTCGCTCTGGTTTGTTTCCCATCCTTGTTTGTTTATATACATGCTCTGCCCAGTGTTTCATATTGAAGCTAGGGTCAATAGATATTACCTTTGCTCTTGTGAAATAGGCAAACACAACGCCAGTTCTAGGCGAACAACCATCACCTACTATAATGACAAACCTATTGTCGAATTTACTACATACTATTCTGGCTGCAGCTAGCATAGCAAACGACTCGGTCACTTCTTTTGGCGCGTTTTTGTACCGATTGAACACAGCCATTATATTTTCTGACGCGAACGCACCTATAAATTGTTTATGGTATTTGTTCATTTTCATCTAAAATAAGCCAAGCTATAGTTAGTGATATGCCATTCATGGCGTTTATTGAGAATAGTAATAGGTCACCCTGGCTTAGCCAGTAGAAAGCTAGCCAGTCGATTATTATTAAGGCTATGGCGGCTATTACTCTTAGCTTCCAGGTTATGATTACCTTGATATTCATTCCAGTTTAGACAGCTGGCCCCATATACCAGTCAGATCCTCTCTCTTGGCGGCCATGTTGTATAAGAGGCTTAGTGACCCATGGGACGGGCATATCGTTAATGGTCTTAAATCCATCCCGCACAGCGGACAGACATCATACTTTATGGATGTAGTAACTTCTTCGTAGAATTTTTCCATTTTCTTTGCAGCAAAGATTTTCCTGTGCGCCTTCTCATGCACTTCCATTTTACTCATCGTCTTCCCCTTTGGCTAGCGCATATATCTCTAGCATCTCTTCAGGCCGTATTTCGTTCACTGTAGGTGTTACTGGCCCATCCGCTAGAAGACACCTGTAGTCCACATCTTCAATGATTCTTGCTATTCTGTCAAGACGCTCTTGCTTTGTCACTTTAATCCTCCCTACAGTTTTCTGGCCTACAACCGTTATATTAGTGTCACTCGGTGCTCTTTATGTCTACCTTAGCAACTTATTCTTTACTATTTTGTTGCGCATCCAATGTCTGTCTGTCTGGACGTGGTTGGCTCTGACATATTTAGCGACAGATTTTCCAAAATCTTCAAATTCGAATTCGTCTTCGATGCGAACGACGTAACCTTCGTGGTCCGAGTATCCAGCTTGGAATAAGGCGTCTACTTCCTTAAGCGAGGTTATGCCAGGCGGAGTAAAACAGATCGGTGTATATAGTCCGAGCTCGTCACCGGTCATTAGTGTCTCAACCCATTCCAAGCAAACGTTGTTATCAGACCATACCGAGAAGAATAGAAAATAGGATGGTAGATCGTCATAATATATGGAATGTTTTGCGTAAAGATTCTCACCACAAATCCTCCATCCAGGAAGAATTAGATGTCTTATTTTGGCGTGTAGTTGCTTAACCCAGTGTCTGGATTCATGGTCTTTAGAATCTATAGATCTGGCATGGATACGGTCGCGGTACATTGTTGTGTTTTCACCGTCCATTTTTATTGTACCTACCAATTTCTTGCCTTCAAGACAAGAGACATCTTTTAGTACCTTGTCATCAGATGTTATTCCTGGCGACCAGGGCAGATGTGGTGTTCTTGGATACTTATAACGTGTCATGTTGCTATTCTGCTAATTAGACAGTTTTGGTTCGCTTCTTCAAGAAGTCGTTTCGTGTATGTTCTGGCCATGCCTCGGCCACTGGTGGATCTCAGCCACTTTTCCACGCTGGGGTGTTTTTCCCTTTCCTTTTCCTCTTCTTCCGCCTTCTTTTTCGCAACAAGTCTTTTGCCTTTGGGTGTGACATCAAACAGTTTCTTGTAGGCGTCTTTTAGCTCTTGAATTCTGTAGAAGTGTAGTTCCTTAAAACTGATCTCGCGGCGTAGCTTCCTTTCCAACTTATTCTTGAGCTTTTGCCAGTCGTTGTGTAGATAAGGGTCGTATACAGTTATTCTGGCCATTTTTATATCTTTTCCTGCCACATCTTCGAATATTTCCATCCAAATAGGCAGCTTACATTTTTTCGACGCCTTGCGCCATAGTTGTATCTCGGTCCAGGATTTTGCTTCCGCGACGATATGTCTCATAACCTCCTCTTGTCTCCTTTAAATTATTAAAGATTTAATTCTGTATGCCATTGTGGCTACGATGGAGTAATCCTCTGCTTTTCCCTCTTCCTTCATGTCATCCCTACGCCACGGCCTTTTTATATGCCCTACCTCGTGGGCTATCATACTGACAAAAATCTCAGGATCAACATGGTCTGTATCAACCCAGAATAATACTTCGGCCGTTTCTTGCCGGGCAAAGCCATAACACCCCATTGTTTCTATAGCATCTTTTATTTGGTCGAAATTGAACTTGTGCTCTTCGCCATCACCAGTGGTGCCGGTCAGTTCTTCAATGTCAGAGAGGTCTTCGCCCATGCCCTTCATTAGAAGCTCCTCTAAGTCATCAAATCGAATGAACTTGACCTCGATTTCTTCACCAGTCACTTTATTATCCATTACGGCGGTATACTCGTCTAGTTCCAGCACGGTTTTACCTGAGACCTCTTCTTTTATCACAGTTAAAGCCTCTTTCATGCTCTTGCAGGGCCTTATTTTTCCATCGTGTCTGACAAATATATTATTGTCGTCCCAGAATATAGTTGCTTTATTATAGTGCTTCATGTTAAATCCTTTACTGCTTGAAATGCCTTCTCAGATGTGGACCTGACATTATACCAACTATGCTGCCGGCAAAGTTACATATAATATCTTGGACTTGAAATTCAAACATTGGTGATAGATAATATAACTGAATATATTCCCCCGCTGGAGGTAGAACTATTAGACATAGTAGTAGTATAAATTTGCTTTTACAAAATAACGTTAAAGTCGCGAATATGACAATAAATGTAGTGATATGATATATTGAAGGGTCCATAATCCTATTAGTCCTCCAGCGAGGGGACACTCTTTCTATGTTTTTTGGCGTCTAACAACACCTTTATATATTTTTCAGGGTCGTTCTTAGATATTAGCAATGCTTTGTTAAGTTCACAACCTATTAAATTCCCAAAGTCCACTTCTTTAAACTTGGCTTTGTGCTCAGGGAAGATGTAATTTGAATAGCTTCTTACGCGGTCAGGACTTACTTCCCCTAGCTCTATGACTCTATCGACACGTCCCGGCCTGTATAATGCTTTGTCCAGTTTGTTTAGATGGTTAGTGGTCATAAATATAATAACGTTGTGCAGGCTTCTCAGACCGTCCAACGCATTTAATAAGCCAGACAACGATAAGAAGTCCGGCATTATACTGTCGGACTTGTTATTATCTTTAACTGTTCTGTCTGATGAAGATTTTACGCAGTCTATGTCCTCCATCACCACTATTGCGCCTGGTTTTGTGAAGTCTAGCGCATCGGTTAGGCGACTGTCAGTCATGGCATTTAGATTTATTATGTATATATCTTTTTTGAAGTGGCACGCTATCGCTTTGATTAAACTAGTTTTTCCAGTGCCAGGTGTACCATGTAGCATGTAGGTCAGTTTATAGGGCACCCCTTTTGCCACGAACCAGCCCTCGTTATTTCCAAAATGAGTTATATCATTTTTAATATTATGCACTATGCTTTCATCGACAGCAACAGATTCTAGCGGTCTATTTCTTATTATGTTTTCTTTTGCCCAATAGTCCTCACGGTATGTAAAA
The DNA here is from genome assembly GCA_050123415.1 of Desulfobacteraceae bacterium. Lineage (GTDB taxonomy): Bacteria > Desulfobacterota > DSM-4660 > Desulfatiglandales > HGW-15 > JAAZBV01. Next base: position 7,720 of record JASFHE010000071.1, read on the forward strand.
TAATGATTATATGGATTTTTTCTCACGATGAACTGCTCTGTGAGCTTCTTCACGGTTTTGGTTGACCTGCCTAGGTAAGTCACTGTCATCGCGCGCTTTTGTTTTTCAGAGCCGGAGGACTCTATTCTAGATACGTTAAGCCACATCAACTTCCTGTCGAATATGAAGAAGTGACCGCCGTAGCCAGGAGCAATTCCTTTGGTGAAACAACGTTCTCCGTTTTTACCCATGTAAGACTGGTCGCACACAGTATATACTCTACTTAGCGTATTTATCTTAACGCCAAACAAATACATGAATTCTTCAAATATCATCTCAAACCCTGATGAATTTTGAGCATTATCTATTTCCAGTGTGGTAGTAAGTTGTCGCTTTAAAAACCTCCATATCTTTGTAGGCGTTGTTTTGAATAAGTAAGTTACTACTGTTAACCCCCACAGAGATATCGCCCCCGCCACAACAGGTGACTCTTTTGATATGGCAACTACCTGATTGTATAACTACTCAATCACGTCTATCATGTTATCCTCGCAAGTCCTTCACGTGCTCCTTGAATATATCTATGTGTTTGCCAATTACATCTTCTACTTCATCGGCCATGTCGTTTATGAGTCTGCTCTTTAGCTCAGCCAACATCGCTTTAGCTTTGTCGCGCACCATCCTCTCTGTCCAGGCGTTGCCTGTGAACTCAGCCAATCCTTCTTCTTCAAATTTCCGGCCTGTTTTTATATTTAATCCGGCACCAATTATGGCGTTTATTAGCAGTTTTCTTGTTACTTCCATACTACCTCCTAGTATAAAAACTAAAAAAAATGTCCACAACCATGACAAAAATGACAGTATATAATATAGAGGGAAAATTTGGCGGTTTTAAGAGAGCCCGGCGGGACTCGAACCCGCATAACCTGGATTTGCAGTCCAGTACTTAACCAATTCAGAACACAGGCTCTTGCGTTATAGACCTTCTTCTCCCGGCCATATTTCTTCACCAGGAAACTCACCCCTGCAACATAAACATATAGCTTCATTACCGTCACAACGTGGGCATGAACCGTATTCGTCGTTATATGTGTACCCAGCCCCATCGAAATCGATATGACAGAAACATTCTTCTGCAATCACGAAAGTTGTTTCCTCTTCGCACATGGGACATATACCTCTCTTCTCGCGGTTTTCTATGATCCCATTTAAATAGTTTTCACACATAATTACCCCCAATTTATTGTGCGCCGGGATGGACTTGAACCACCAGAGTCACAATGACACCGGGTTTACAGCCCGGCTCGCTACCAGTTACGATTTACCGACGCATTGCTTTTTTAACTATGCATATTGTCAATCACATCGCGGATTGCTTGGCAGCCGTAATAAACATCGCCCATGGTAAGTTTTTTGTCTTCAACTTGCTTTAACAATCTAAGGGCGCTTTCATATTTATGAAATTCTTCCCTTAATATCACTCTGACTTCGTTTACCGTGGGTTCGACTACACTATCGGGGTGTGGATGCCGCAGGCCTAGAACTTTTTCGTTGTATTCTTCACACATCTTCTTTATCCTTTAAAAACTTTCTGTATTTTTCTTGCAGGTGCTTAAGTTGAGCAAGCTCGTCCTTCATTAAATCCAGATCGGCTTTTTCTTTGAGAAAAGTTTCAACCTTCTTTTTTAGTCCGAGTATGTCCACTCTGAGTACGCTACTTTCTGGTATTATTAATATCTCCTCAAGCGCACTTTCACCTTCAAGAGAAGAACTTTCGTCCATTCCGTCTGGCCATACCACTTTGTTTACGATCTCGTCAACCGAATTTGCAGTGTACCATTCATATAGATACCCACAACCGATTGTGTAATCGCACCCTTCGCCATGTTGTTTCTTGCAGACTAGGAATTTCATTTACTTTCCTTTCAGTAAGTCTACTGCAAACATTTCGATCTCGTAGTTACTGAACGTGGCTTTGAATCGGCGAATAGTTTCCCACTCGTTCGTTAAGTAACTCCACAACAGCGGTGTCCAGTGAATCAAAACCTGATTGCGGCACCAATATGGCACATATCCTTTTGTACATGTCATCACACCACTCAGATTGTTCTTTATCTTGCTTATATAGCAAATCCCGCCAGTACTTTTCGCTCTTGAGCGCATCATCGAGTTTCTTTCTCAGTTCCTTGTTAGGAAACTTTACCGTTATCTCCATCTGATTTACCCTTCTTGTCTTTCACATTGGAGTAGTGATTCTCAGCATTAAATCCTTCGACTTTGAAGTTTGGTGCGGAAATCACTTTATCGTACTTGCCTCCACACTTACACTCTTTAGGTTCGTCTGACTTCTTTAGGACTATGACCTCTTTTCTCTCTCCGCAAGAGTCGCATATGAATTCATGTATTGGCATTTTTACTCAACCGCGGTGCCAATGTCTTATTTGCTTCCAGCTCTTCCATTAAATCTTCGATAAATTCTTTAAAAGTCATAGTTGCCTCCTAATCTTCATGGTAATGTTTATGGAACATTACGATGTCTTTTACAGACATCGGTATACCGTAGTCTCTTAGCTTTAATGACACTAGGAACTCGTCGTTAATTAAGCTTAGAAACTCCTGGTTAGGGGGTTCGATCATCTCGATCCACTCTATACATCCATCAGGATCTAGTGTTGGCCCCCCCTGTTTCTCCGTTTATTCCACTAGTATACACCTTTATGGGTTTATTGTAGTCGAATATGGTGACGTACACACCATAGCCTTCAAGTTTAAGTGTGCCTGGCGTACTTTTAATCGAAGTTGCTGCCATGTGTACCTCTATATAGCAAGTTTAAGTAGTTCTTTCTTACTTAACTTCTTAAGCTCGGCAAAAGCGTTTATATAAGTGGGTCTACTGAGTTTGGCGAAACCAGGTGCCGCATTTACTTCCAAAAAATACACATTGTAATCAGTGTCGACTACGAAATCGGTCGCGCCAAATCCCATGTTTAACATGATAAGTATCTTTTCCGACACTTCTTTGGCTTCTCTGAACACCCTATACTTGTTAGGCTCATTAACTGTTACAAAGTGACCGCCATTCTTATGGTTCCATGCTATGGTTCCTGGCGCTCCAAATCTCTTACGCACCGCCCAGTTCTTTGAGTCAGTCCACAAGAATGCATGCACTCTCAGTTCATATACTCTGTTGTTTATGTATTTCTGGTAATAACCGTCAGTCAGTTTGCCACGAGTCTTAGCGATTTCAATGCCTTTACCGCCTATGGAGTGGAACTTCTTCCTCAACCACTCATCTTTGTTATCGCCGGCACTTAATTCCAATTTCGTATCTGGAATTCTTATGCCCTGGTCCTCTGCCATCTTACATACCCTATACTTTGAGTAGCCCACCATCTTGTTTATAGTGGGTATATTCTCGGCCGAGGGGTACAGTTTATAGAATGCCTTCAGCCTGGAACCAGCTAAGCCGTAGTTTACTAATGCATCAGGCATGGTCTTGGTTTTACCCTTGTACCTGAGCATATCTGTTTCTTTGCAAATAACTTTACAGGCGGTGGCACCTTTTCTTCCTATCAATTTTATGGACAAATCTTTATTCTCCTTCTGCTTTTATTATCCTGATTTGTTCCTCTTTTGTGTACTCTATTCCCTTCTTTGCTTCTTTTGGGTTATCATTGGCCCTCATGGCCCACTTGGCGAATTTAGTGATGACCCCTTTTTTCTCGTGTCTGAACTTTAGTGGTATTTTCTCAAACTTTTTGGGCTTACTTGGGCCCATTTGTTTATGCTGACTATATTCATCAACAGCCATGTGATACCCGAACCCAGCGGCGGTAGCTAGATTTATTGGGTTTATGCCTGGGCTGTCTACCTCCCCATCCTCATCGTCGAAGTAGTGTTCACCAACATCGTCTTCTGGGTAGTACTCATCGGTAGCGTCTTCGAAGAAGTCGTTGCCTGGATCGCACAACTCGTCATCGCAATCTTCAAAATAATCATCTGATATCATAACATACCCTCTCGTTAGAAAAAAAATTGGGCGCTTTCTCACGAACACTCCCCGAAGTCCGGTCTTTCGACTAACTGATTTTTCGGTGTCGTTTTTAGGGAGTAAGCACCCAACAGATGTTCTTGTGCTGACCGAACAAGTCGGCCAGCTGTAGCAAGGAGGTAGTAGTGTTACAACAACAATCAGGAGGCGCGTTGGTACTCAGTGTACCGACGTTTGCCGCTTCGCTTCCACTTCAGTTATCAATGTTCTCCTTGCGAAATTTTAGAAAAAACCCTCCCTCCGTCCCACTCGCAGCTACGTTCACCCGTTCAAAGGGCTAAGTGAAAGCTAAGAAAAACTCGACTCAATAGTTCCTAAGGAACGCGCAGTCACGTTTCTTTGCAATCCGCCCAACGAACTTATAGGGTAAACCAAAATGACATAACCAGATCTCTTTGTGTTATTTATCTATTATTATTATCCGGCCGTCATTTTGTAAATTTTTCTTGTGGCCTACCCCAATTGGAATAGGCCGTTTAAGGAGGTGCTTATGGTTGTGGCTAAAAGCCACGTTTTTCCCCGCTTGGTTAGGGAAAACTGTATGACTTTAATAGTCTTGTGTGAAGCGAGCAGTCCTTATATGCAATGGAACTGGATTCGAACCGTTCTTAATTATTGCCGTACTAGTTCGCACTACGATTGCAAACACTAGAACTAGCAAGCTAACGGCATTTGCAAAAGTCAAGTTTAATTTTTTACCATGCTGGCTAATAGCTGTTGTCAACTCTCTCGCAAAACCAGCCAAAGGGAAAACCAGCTTACGCTGGTTGGGAAAAGTTTTTTTGGTTCGGCCTAACTTCATGATTTATCTACGATACAAATCAATATAAAAGACTAAGGGGATGATACATTCGACAATAAGTGCATTAATTCCTGGTCTATGCTACATTACAGTTTAAGTGTTATGGAAAATCCAATGGTCATCAGCAAGGTGCGAGCAAGACAGATTTGGACCCATCTGTTTTAGTTTATCGCTCTCTGACAGAGCTTGCCTTATCCATACTTAACCGCGCCTATTGGGTTGCTGCCCTTGGCAAAGTCTTTTCTCATAGAGTCTGTCCTATGGTACCGGATCTTCGCCTAGCCTTGTGAGTAGCTTTGTGAACTACAAAGGCAATAGGTTTACCGCTTCACGGGTTATATCCACTCCTGCCTTCTGCGACAGGAGATTTAAGGGAAGTGGTGCTAATGAAGCACCAATTTTTGCCGTATAATTATCCGTTCAGGCGTAGAGTCAAGTTTAATTATTGCAGCAAAACCGTCAATTCTTGAGGTTGTTGTAGCGCTCTTTACTCTTCAAAAACTTAAGCGCCAATTCTATTAATGAATACCTGTTGTTGAGGGTCTTATCAGCCTGTACTCTATCGAGCAAGTATCTCTTTATTTCCCCCACTAGTTTACCAGCCTCCAAGTCGAAGGTGGTCATTATTATTTTCCCATCAATTTCTAAGTCATTCATCGACAACGAGGCACCCCCCTTGAGGACCTCTCTTATCCTCTCTTCGAAGTCCAGTTGCCTCTTAGTCACCGGCTGAGTCTTCCGGCCATTGCCCAAACGATCAGCTATCCTTAATTTGAACAACGGCAACTGTTCGAGTTGTGAATCGTCAGTTATTTCCAACTTCTTTATGAATCTTCGAACAGCTTCATCGCTATACTCACGCGTGTAATGATACATGTGTAAGCGAATTAAGTTCAACACCGATGACTTTGTTTTATTGTCATACCTTAACCTGTTTAAAAACTTTCGGGCCAGTTTAACACCCAACATCTCGTGTTTGTGGAAGGTGACTGCGGGCCCGTCTGCCTTTTTTGTACCAGGTTTTCCTACGTCGTGGAATAATCCAGCTAACCTGAGGACTAAGTCCGGTTCAGTATTGTCGCAGGTATAAACACAGTGCCTGAAGACGTCATATTTATGATACCTACGGTCTTGGTAGACCCCTATGCACGCTTCGAGTTCAGGAGACACGGCACCTAGTATACCTACTTTTGCCATTAATTTTATGTATGTCGAAGGTTTGTTACTCAGGATTATTTTATTAAACTCTTTCCTGAGAGCATCAGCGGGTGCACGTTTTAATGCGTTGTTATAGCCACCTATCTCACTCAATAACTTTTCCTCTATTTTGTACTTAGTTACAGCAGCCAATGAGATTGCTCTGAGCGCCCTGATGGGGGATTTGAAAAGGCAATCGTTTATGTCGACACAAGAAATTAATTTGTTTTTTATGTCTTTCAATCCACCCACCACATCTATCACGTCTGCCTTCGACGAGAAGTTTATTGGTAAGTATAAAGAATTTATTCTGAAGTCCCTGCATGCGGCATCTTGGCTTATTTTACCATTTTTATCTGCTACATTTCTTTTGCCCTTTCTCGGAAGAGCTATTTGGGCCTCGACATCGCCCTTGTCCCTGAATAATATAATTTTGGTATGAAATCTGTCATTTAGCTTTACAGTCTTGCATGAACCAGGAACTTCCGAATCCAAAAATTTGATTATTTCGTCGTAAGATAACCTCCTTACAACCACATCTAAGTCAGGGTTTTTTCTTCTCCTGAGAAAATCTCTTACAAATCCTCCTGTTAAAAACACTTCAGCTTTAGTTTGTTTCTGAAGCTTCCTTAGCACTTGGAGTGTTGACACTTTTAGCCTCCAATCTATTCATGACAATATTGAGCATAAGCTCTGCCATGTATATCGCAGCACATTTATGTCCTAGACACTTTGAACCATTGGGCTGCCCCACTAGTGCTTTGCAGTGGACCTCGTCTCTTATGACGACCCCCCACGGACAACCCCTTATCATAGTGTCTATATTCATTGTTAACTCTGCTTACGTCGTTCCTCCAAACTTCTTTCTCAAACCATATAATATTTGTTGTACCCAGCTGACTGACCTGCTGGGTTCATAACTTTTGCCTATTTCAGCATAAGACTCTCCATTCATTATGCCGCGGGCTACGTGTAGCTCAGCTGTGGTCATTTGGTCTTCCATCTTGCCGACAATTATTGCGGCTGCCAGCCGGCTGCCTTCCCGGCCGGAGAGTTCAGAGTCAGTTATACCTTCTTCGTACAAGATACTGGAAGGTATGAATTCAGCGCGTTCAATTATGTTATTGATGCTTACGCCACTGTTCTCTGCCAGTTTTCTTAATTTATATATCTCTCCTTTCATGAAATCCGAGTCTTCCAGCACATCTATTCCATCTCCGTCTATGACTTCCTCTATTCCCAGATTTATGCCATATTTCTCTAACACGTTTTTTATGTTATGAATATATGTACTGGCTATTTTAACATAACTAGGTACGCTCACTATGCTGTTGTTCTTTCGACAGTAAGCATTAAGTGCATCCCTCATTTTCCTCACCGCAAAGTTTTTGAATTTGTAGTTAGCGGACCTACCAGGTTCCCAGTCCCTTTTGGCTCTGGCCAGCCCAGTTAGAGCCTCTGCAAAGAAGTCGTCTGGCGAAATGTTCGTGGTTCTAGCGTATGAATTAGCTATTTTTCTGGCTAAGCTTTCATACTCCAGATACGTTTCTTCGGCTTCTTCAACAGTATCACCTAGATAATACTGTAAAAACTCCTCCTTCTTACCTGACTCTGTTGATACTATGCTTATCTTAGACATTGTTACATTTCTGTTTCGACAGATAACGTGGGAAGTCGCATAGCACTGTCACTCCTGGCTATTT
>JASFHE010000072.1:0-15413 GCA_050123415.1 Desulfobacteraceae bacterium
AGGTCGATATTTTTTCCCATACCATTTGAATCTTGACACGGCAAATGCGTCTGCGGCAACCATATCCTTTGATGCAATAATCGTATCTTCCTTGAGAACCTTTCCTGGTCCTCTGGGCCCGTTTGTTGAAAGTACCCGCGTACTGTCAATTACTGTCAGATCTGCCTTGAGCACCGAACACATATCTACGATTGAAGATGACAATTCTTTAGTATGCATGCCGGAGCGGTCCCAGACAAGCCCCATCATGCCCTTCATTGAAAGACTTACACCGGTGGCAGTATGTGATTTTGCCACTGGAACCGCGATAAGGGTATCTGCCTTTAATGCCTCCTGAAACACGCCGTTTCGGCTCATTTTTTTGGCGCCCGGAAATTCGGTATCCTTGAAAAATCTGTCTATTGAGGCTCCGATAACCTTTGTGTTTTCAAGGTTATCACAGGTATCAAGGATTCCGGACCGCTTCAGACAAACCTCTGTTTTAAACAGCGGATAATCAGCTATTAATATATTTGCAGCTCCTGCTTCATTACACATCATTACAATTTCTTTGATTACATCAGGATGTGTGGTTGTGGCCATAGCCGGAGGATTGGGAAAACTCATATTGGGCTTAATCAATACTTTGCTTCCTTTTTTAACAAATTTCTTAATACCTCCAAGGAGTTCAACCGCGGCCCTGGTTGCCTTGGCGGCCCCGCCTTTTACAACTGCAATATCAGGTATAGGTTCAGCAAGCCCTCTTTTGGGTACCAGGATACCCGAAGAGCCGGCAGCCAGGAATAAAAGCCCTTTCATCTGATATTCCAGGAATTTTCTCCGGCTGAATTTCTTTTCTATCAGTTTATTCATTTTATTTAAATAATCTTTGGGCATCAGTAAATCCCCCATGATTAGAAAACAACATGCTTTACAGTTTAACAACCAGAATTATTTTATCAATCACTTTTTAGAACATATTGACCAAATTATATAGAGTTGAAGGCCATTTCCAGCCTGTTAAGGGCCTGTTCAAGAATACCTCTGGGGCAGGCCAGATTTATTCGCTGGAAACCCTCACCTCCTGTACCGAATTGAGGTCCATTATCGAGCCATACCCTTGCTTTCTTAAAAAGAATTTCGTCAATTGCCTCATCCGGCAAACCAAAGCCGGTAAAATCAAGCCACGCCAGATACGTGCCTTCCAGTTTTGTTACGATTATTTTTGGGACTCTCCTCTCAATAAAACTTTTAAGGCAGTTATAATTAGCATGGATATAAACGCAAAGCTCGTCAAGCCAGTCTTCACAATAATTATATGCGGCTTCAGTGGTAATAAGGCCAAAGATATTTGGCATGGTAATAGAAAATCTTTGGATTGTCTTTTGAAATGCCTCCCGTAGTTCGGAATCTTTAATAATAATATTTGAGCAGGAAAGCCCGGCCAGGTTAAAGGTTTTGCTTGCAGCAGTAAATGTAATTATCCCTTTGCTGTTTTCGGGATATATTTCTGACATTACATTATGCCTGTACCCGGGCATAATAAGGTCCGAGTGGATCTCATCCGAGACTATTAAGGTTTCATATCTGCTACAGAGATCCACAAGCTTTTGAAGCTCTTCAGTACTCCACACCCTTCCGACCGGATTATGTGGACTGCATAACACCAGCATTGAAACACCCTCTTTAAGAATATGCTCAAGGTTTTCAAAATCCATGCTGTAATATCTTTCTCTGCGGATCAGATTATTTTCAACAACAACCCGATCATTGGACTCAATCACTTTTTTAAAGGGATGGTACACCGGAGGCTGAATAACAATATTATCACCCGGTTTGGTGTATGCGTTTAACGCAATACTCAGAGCCGGAACAACACCGGGGGTAATTGTGATCCAATCCTTTTCAATCTCCCAGCTATGCCTGTTTTTCATCCAGTTTACTACTGATTCTTTGTAAGCATCAGAGGGGTATGTATATCCGAATATGCCATGCTCAGCCCTTTTTACAATGGCTTTAATGATTTCAGAAGGTGCTTGAAAATCCATATCAGCAACCCACATGGGTATAATATCTTTACCGCCCCGCGATTCCCTTAAATCCCATTTAACGGATCCGCTCATTTCACGACTGATTGTTTTATCAAAATCATATTTCATATGAAAATAAATATAGGTGCAATAACTTGTATTAACTGGTTTATCATGAAACTTTATTTATAATGCCTGGGATTGATCGCATATTTTTTTACTTTATATCCGAATATTCTCTCTGTTGTTTTCAGGACCTGAGCTGCCTTTCTCATATTTCCGCGACTGCTTTTAAGAGAATCGATTATCAACTCTCTTTCAAATCGCGCTATTGAATCCTCGAGTGACATAGACTGCTGGGTCCCCGTGTCTTCCGCTGTCTGGAGTGTCATAGGCAGGTGATAACTGTGGATAACCTGTCCGTCACACAGGAGCACTGCTCTTTCAATACAGTTTTCGAGTTCTCTGACATTTCCGGGCCAGTGATAGTGGGTTATCGCATCGATCGTTGGTGTGGAAATCCGTTTAATTTCCTTTCCATATTCCTCAGCATATTTTTCGAGAAAAAAATCAGCAAGTAAAAGGATATCAGCTTCTCTTTCCCTTAAAGGAGGAAGATAGATCGGATAAACGTTTAACCGGTAAAATAAATCTTCCCTGAAAGTTCCATTCTCAACCGCTTCGGTCAGATCAATATTAGTAGCCGCGATAATACGGACATTGACTTTAATTATTTTAGTCCCCCCCAGTCTCTCCATTTCTCTTTCCTGGATTACCCGAAGCAGTTTCCCCTGACTTTCAAGAAGGAGTGAACCTATCTCATCAAGAAAAATAGTACCATTATGGGCCAGCTCAAATTTACCGGCTTTCTGTTGATTTGCACCTGTAAACGCCCCCTTCATATATCCGAAAAGTTCAGCCTCAACAAGATTACCGGGCAGCGCAGCGCAGTTGACCTTGATAAAGGGATTTGAAGTCCTTAAGCTGTTATAGTGAATAGCGTTTGCCACAAGCTCTTTTCCGGTACCGCTCTCTCCCAGAAGAAGGACATTGGCATTGCTTTTGGCAACCTGGCTTATCAGGTGAAACACTTCCTGCATCTTATGGCTGTTGCCGATAATGTTGCTGAAACTGTATTTTTTCCCCAGTTCCTTTTTTAATCGTATATTTTCAGTGTTGAGCAGCTCTCTTTCCTTGTTAATCTTTTCCAGCATGGCAACTTTCTGAGCTATCAGGCTGCTGATTATTGATAACAGTCTGACCTCCTCTTCCGGAGATTCGCTTTCTTCAAAGAGCCGGTCAACACTTAACGATCCTATCACGCGGGCGCCGTCCTTTATGGGCACGCAGAAAAAGGCAATTTTTGATTTATCAACTTTTTTCCTGGAGCCGGTCCTGTCAAGGAAAAGGGGCTCATCGTTAAGTCTCGGAATTGCCATTGGCCTGCCGGTTTCAATTACCCTGCCGGTAATTCCCTCTCCAAGTTTATATCGCCCCTTTGTCTTTGCACTTGAAGATATTCCATGGGCAACTTCAATATGGATTTCACTTGTTTCCTGGTTTAAAAGCGAAATTGATCCGCGGTTCATTCCGAGATATTCTTCGAGGAGATCAAGAACCTTATACAGCGCCTTTCTAAGATCAAGCGTGCCGTGCATCGCTTTTGTTACTTCATAAAGGCATTTAACTTCATCCGGCCTGGGGGTCATTTTCTTTTCTGACATAGAGTAATCTCAATTCAATTTTGTTGTTTTATTTTAAAAAATAAGTCATTTATGTTTTCTAATGAGATAGTAATTACAAAAATGTAGAAAATTATGCAAATATTATTTTTAATTTTTTCAGTTTTTTAAGATATGTGCATCAAAGCGAAACTTTAGTTATTAATTAGTATCATTGAAATAAAATCGAATGGTATCTTAACTGGTGCCCATCCAAAAACTAAAGTTTTTGTTCGGAAGCTGTCAGCACTCAGCGTTCAGCTTTTAGCAAAAAGCTTTTAAAATAAAGACTTAGCTGACGGCTGATAGCTGAACGCTGAAAACTCCAACCAGAAATTGGCTCTTTCCAGATGGACACTAACTGGTATTTTCATCTCCGCCTGGAATAACTTATAATAGTAAATGAAAGTAAAAAACAGTATACTTAATTCCGTCACATCAATGTTTTCTTTCTTAATAAGAGCGGGTTTCGTTTTTTATTTTTAATCGATTATTCAGACAATTATACCCATAAATTCATTTAAAGGAGGACTCCATGGATTTAGCACATCAAATCATTATGAAATTGCAGGAATATGTTGCGCTTTACGGCTTAAATATTGTAGGGGCCATAGTTATTTTAATACTCGGACGCATCATCGCCGGTATTGCAAAGAAAATCATCGGAAATATTATGATCAAAAACAAAGTAGAACAAACTCTTACATCATTTGTAACGAGTATTTCCTACTTTGCCATAATGACTTTTGTAATAATCGCCGCAATAAAAAACCTTGGCATTCAAACTGCCTCTTTCATCGCGGTATTAGGTGCTGCCGGCCTGGCAATCGGGTTGGCTCTGCAAGGTTCTCTATCCAATTTCGCAGCCGGAGTTTTAATGATAATTTTTAAGCCTCTCAAGGTTGGAGACTTTGTTGAAGCAGGAGGGGCTACCGGAGTTGTAGAAGAAGTGGGAATTTTTACTACTGAAATAAAAACTCCTGATAATAAAAAAATAATTGTGCCAAATTCAAAAGTTACAGGAGACAATATTTTAAATTATACGGCAAATGGTACTCGCCGCGTAGATATGGTAGCAGGAGTAAGTTACAGCGATGACATTGACAAAGTACGTAAAGTGCTTTCAGATATATTTGCAGACGATGACAGGATACTTAAGGAACCGGCGCCAATGATAGGTTTAATTGAGATGGCTGACAGCAGCGTAAACTTTACAGTCAGACCCTGGGTTAAGGCAGAAGATTACTGGAATGTATTTTTTGATATCCAGGAAAAAATCAAAAAACGCTTTGATGCTGAAGGAATAAGCATACCCTTCCCGCAGCGGGATGTTCATATTATCAATGATTAGAAAATAAAAAGTCCATCCGGAGTCTATCCCGGATGGACTTTTGTATTTAAATTTATAATTCAGTCAAAAATGATATCTTTATCACTTGTCCTGGATGAGGCAATCAGGTAGGTTATTTTTGAAATAACGAGCCCGCGTATCAGATATTCAATAGAAAATCGTTGAGAATCTGTCAAATCGTCAAATTCCATGATTTCAATCACATCTCTGACCATAGACTCGATAGACAGGAAAATATTTTTTTGTTTCGGATTCAGGTTGCCTTTTCCCATCCGTCCCCATACAGCAGGGATTATGTAGGTTATGGGATTGTTGAGCAGGTCCTTCTTGTGGAGAGAAAAGATAGTATCAGTCGTCTCATCAATTATCTCCTTTATTTTCAAAATTGAAGAACTATCATCAGTATTTGCCATTGAAAATGGTATAAGTTTATGACCTCTGAGATCAGGGGCATGAAGATTTGCCATTGTTGTTTTATCCTTATCTCTCATTCTTATATATATTATTTTAAATTAATGTGTTAACAGACCGAACTATCAACAATACAACTATGTATTACCTATCAATATTCATGCCAATTGGAGGTTCTTCGAAAAAACCAGTAATTACAAGTTGATGGGATTACAGTGATCTTGAAAGAGAGAACCGGTAGCCATTTCTTTGCCATGAAATGAAAAATGACGTCATTAATTTGACATAACTTATTGATTATTAAAATAAATATAAAATGCAAACAAACTGCAAAGATATGACATAAAAGGTGCCAAAGCAATCATGATAAGACCTGATGGAAAATCCGCACCGGTTCTATATTTTTCTAAGAAGTGCCCATCCAGAAAGAGGCAATTTCTGGATGGGGCTTTCAGCGGTCAGCTATCAGCCGTCAGCTAAGTCTTTATTTTAAAAGCCTTTTGCTGAAAGCTGAACGCTGAGCGCTGACAGCTACCGAACAAAAACTTTAGTTTTTGGATGGGCACTAAGAAGCATTGGACAGTATTAATCGGTCTAAAATGCCCATGGATAAATCACGTGCAGATCTGATAAGCAGGAAAACAGATATTATTAACAGGTATAAAACAGGAAGCCACACACCTATAACAGGATCAATTTTTCCGTTCTCACACAGATATCTTGCAGATGCGAAGATAATATAGTAACTGAGGAATAATATCAGGCTTATAATGATACCCTTGGTCCTTCCATGGGCCCTGATCTGGGCGCCGAGAGGGGCGCCGGTAATGCCTATTATAAAAACAGCCATGGGGATAGAGAACATTTCATACAATGTCAATTTGGCGATATTTTTTGTCTTTATGTCTTCATTTGAATTATTGATAAATTCCGACAACTCTTTAAAATACATTCCATCCATCTCGATTTTATTATCTGATTTTCCCAGAATATTGCCTAACGGAAAAAGTAAGTCTGTAGAACCTTTAGATTCGGCAATTCTTGTTTCTCCATCCTTTCCTTCTGTAAACATTTTGTAGTCGGTTAATTCAATTAATAATTCATCTCCGATGAATTTGAACCTTGCCTGTTTTGCTGTAATCGTCTTTTCCTCCTCTTTCCTTTTATACACGATAAAGACATCCTTCATTACCCTGTCTTTTGGTGAATTGCTACGTACATAAAAAACAAAACTCTCTTTATCTATAAACTCCCCTTCTTTAATAAATAGTTCAGCGCCTTTCATCATATTGATCCGTGCTGATTCATAGGTGCGGTTACCATAGGGGGCACAAAACAAAGTCAAAAAACAGGCAAATAAAAAACAGATTAGGGAGAAAAAAAGAACAGGCGGCATCAACTGATAAAGGCTTATTCCTGAAGAATGGAGCGCAATTATCTCGTTATCACTTGCCATTCTGATAAATGAAAGCAGAACGGCCATAAGGCAAGCCGCGGGTAATGAATAAAGGATGAACTTTGGAACGAGGTAGAGAATTAGTCTGAAAAACTCTCCGAAACCTGCTCCGGTATTAACTAAAAGCCCTATTTTATTAAGCACCTGAGAAGCCATTACAATAAAAAAAAGGACCAGCAGGCAAGTCAGGAAAATCGCCCAGATCTCTTTTGAAATGTATTTAATAAGTGTAGTTCTCAACATAAGAGATTCCGGAGATCTCACAGGATTGAGTTTAAGTATTGAAACAGGTAATTATTTAAAACGATAAGTTACAAGACCGTGAGTTGTATCATATGGTGAAACACTGACTTTCACCCTGTCACCCTGTATTACCTTGATTCTGTTCTTTTTCATGCGGCCGGAAAGGACTCCTCGCACAATGACATCATTGTCACATTGAATTTCCATGGTTCCCCGCCCCATTACTCTGGTAACAAGGCCTTCCAGTTCTATTAAGTCTGTTCTGCTCAAAATATTCCTTTCATTGACAGTTTATAAAAGAGGAAATAGATCTAAACTTTAATCAATTATTTAAGGCAATTTACTTATATTCCTTCAATTAGTCAATAAATTACCGGAATCCGCTTTCAAATATTTAAAGCGTCAATTACGGCTGCATGCTTTTTTGAGGCATCCTGACTGTCCATAAGGGCCTTTTTTGCTGCCATTCCCTTTTTTCTTAGCAGATCGGGATTTTTTAAAAAATAGACAGCCTTTTCGGTAAAATCATCATACCCGGTCACTTCAACGCTGGCGTCATATTTTTCAAGCAGGTCCCGTGCATCTAAAAAATCATTCATATAAGGCCCATGAAACACAGGAGTGCCCCATGCCGCCGGCTCCAGAGGATTTTGTCCTCCGAGAGGCACGATGCTTGCCCCGCAAAAGGCAATGGACCCGGCACTGTACATATAAAATAACTCTCCATAGCTGTCGATTATGAGGATGTTGTATTTTCTTCCTGACCCGGATGTTACAAGCTCGCTTTTTAAGTTATACCCCCATCCGTTTTTTTGAAGAATCTGTATTATATCCTTTACCCGTTCAAGGTGTCTTGGCGCTATTATCATTACGGCATCGGGAAATTGTTCAATGATTTTATGAAAGGCTTTCAGTAAAATCGTTTCTTCGCCGGTCCGTGTACTTCCGGCTACTATAACCGGCACATCTAAACCAATCTGGAGTTTCTTTCGGATATCTTCGTTCATGCCGGGGGCTGTCTGGTTGATCAGCATATCATACTTGGCATTTCCATTGACAACAGTTTTTTCAGGATCAGCCCCGATAAGCGTAATACGCTTTTTATCCCCCTCGCTGATCATGCTGAGTGCATAGAAATTGGACAGGAGGTTCCTTATAAAAGGTTTTATTCGCAAATACCTTTTAAATGATCGTTTGGATATTCTACCGTTAAGAAGCACTATTTTTACGCCTGCCCTGCTGGCTTCGATTATCCATGAGGGCCAGAGTTCGGTTTCAAGAAATATGAGGACATCGGGATTAACACGACTCAATGACTTTTTTACTGAAAAGAAAAGGTCTATTGGCGAATATATAACAGGTACCTTGTCGCCAAGCAGTTCAACCGCCAGGTTCCGTCCATGTTCCGTGGTTGTAGATAATAGAATGGAACAACCGGGTATCAGTTCTTTGAGGGCGTGAATGATTGAATCGGCGACCTTTATCTCTCCAAGCGATACGGCATGAATCCATATCTTAGGAGTTTTTGAGAATTTTTTAAGCCTTTGCCCGGATATGAATCCAAAACGCTCATTAAGGTCCTTCCTGTATTTTCCGGTAACTAAAATAAACAGGAAAAACGGAAATATAAGCAGGGAAAAAAGAACAACAGTTAACACCCTGTAGAAAAAGTAGAATAGATTCATAAAATTACATATAAATTAAAATGTTTTAATATCTCAAAAAGTTACCTTGTGCCCATCCAAAAACTAAAGTTTTTATTCGGTAGCTGTCAGCACTTAGCGTTCAGCTTTCAGCAAAAGGCTTTTAAAATAAAGACTTAGCTGATAGCTGACCGCTGAAAGCTCCATCCAGAAATAGCCTCTTTCTGGATGGGCACTACCTTAGATTGACGCTCAAGATAGGGAAAAGGAGATAGACTGTCAAGACCGTATTGTATATTGCATTATACCCGGAATTATGCCAGAATGCTGCGTTTTTTAAGCATTTTTCAAGTGAGGTTTATATTGACCAGTAACCTGTCAGAACTCAAAAAGGAGCTTATTTTCCTTGATCTTTATGAAAAGGCCAGGGAAATATACAATGAGCTGGGTGAAAGATCGGTAGTTTCATATATAAGATCAAGTCACCGCCTGTTGAGCAAAGTATATCATCCGGATCTCAACCCTGAGAACCTTCGGCTGGCAATAAAGACACAGCAAAGCCTCAACAGACTAAGTATTCTTATCAGCAAGATGGAAGACAGGGAAATAGTCAGTTTATTTGATGAATTTAAAGTTGATGATTATTCTTATCAGAAAAAGAAGATCCTTGTAGTGGAAGATGAATTCGGTTTACAGGAAATCTTTAAGGATATCTTTAAAATGGAGGGATATGATGTTAAAGTTGCTGTCGATGGAGTGGACGGCTTTGAAATCTTCAAAGAGTTTCTCCCTGACCTGGTGTTTACCGATGTCGTTATGCCCAAAATGAGCGGTATTGAGCTTGTAGGAAAAATACGTGAAATCAATCCCGATATCAAAGTCATTTATATAAGCGGGTTCTTCGGCATAAGAAGACTTAAGGAACAACTGGACAAGGATATCAATGTGTACGGATATCCAACACTGGCCAAACCTTTCAAGACCAGCGAAATGCTTGATCTTGTAAAAGAATATCTGAACAGACCGTAGTGGATGTTTTATTAAGACCATTCAAAAATAATAATTGACCAGAAAATACTATGATTCCAAATACTGAAGAATGTATCTCGTTAATGAACACCTACGGCATGCTGGATAATATTAAAGCCCATTCTTTTAAGGTAGAGCAGGTATCGAGGATAATTGCCGAAGGGATTAAAAAAACCGGCATTGATATTTCGTTAAAAAAGGTAACAGCCGGGGCACTGATGCATGACATAGCAAAAACCATGTGCCTCGGATCAACCGAAGACCATGCAGTAAGGGGAATGGAAATCTGCATTGAAAATAATTTTATTGAAATCGCGGAAATAGTAGGCGAACATATACGGCTCAAGAGTTATGAACCTGATGATGTGAACGAAAAAGAAATCATCTATTACTCTGACAAACGGGTAAATCATAATGAAGTTGTAACTCTTGGAAAAAGGCTTGAATATCTGCTGGACCGATACGCAAAAAACGAAAAGGCATTGATACAAAAGATAGAAGCAAACTTCAGGAAATGCAGGGAAGTGGAGAAAAAGATTTTTTCAAACCTTGATTTTTCTCCTGAAGACCTTATGGAACTGACAAAATGAACTTTATAAACTGCACTTTTACACCTATTATTATGAAAAAAAAATATCTGATCCTCTTAATATTATCTCTTTTTATTTCTTCTTCACTTTATGCAAAAAATCCAACTGTATCGGTTGAGGTTATTCACTCAACTGACAGATACGAAAAAAATAAGCCCTGCCCTGTCCTGTTCAAACTGACTGTAGCTAAAGACTGGTATATTCACGCGGCAACAAAGGAAGAATTTCTGATACCAACAGAATTATCATTCGGGGAATCAGACAATTTGAAGATTGACAGGATCCTCTTTCCAGAAACGGAAAAGAAAAAATTTGAATACACATCCAAACCGGTTGATGTCTATTCAGGGACTTTTTATGTAAAAGGCACAGTTGAAGCAGGAAATGATGTTCCCGAAGGTTTACAGGTAATAACCGGGAGCCTTAGCTATCAGGCCTGTTCGGCTGTCTCCTGCCTTGCTCCGGAGTCAGTTCCGGTTGGGATACAGCTAACCGTTGTTCCTCCCGGCACTCAAACTACACAAATAAACCAGGACATATTCCTGGCCAGCCAGAAAACAGTGACCGTTGACTCAAAATATGATTCAGGTCTATTATGGGCACTGTTGTGGATTTTTCTGGGCGGTCTGGCTCTGAACCTTACTCCGTGCATTTATCCCCTGATACCTATTACTGTCTCCTATTTCGGGGGAAGAGACAATAAAGCAGGAGTTAACACAATCCTGCTCGGAATCCTGTATATTTCAGGGCTGGCGTTTACCAACTCTATCCTGGGAGTAACCGCGGCTCTGACCGGAGGGATGCTGGGGTCAGCACTACAGTACCCATTAGTCCTTATTATTATTGCCCTTATCATGGTAACACTGGGATTCAGCTTTTTCGGCTTTTGGGAGATTCAGGTCCCGGCCGCACTCACAAAAATCGCCTCAAAAAATTACAGCGGATATTTTGGGACATTCTTTATGGGCCTTACCCTAGGAATTGTAGCGGCGCCATGCCTCGGTCCGTTTGTTCTGGGCCTCCTGACTTATGTAGGCCAGAAGGGCGATCCCTTTACAGGTTTTATATACTTCTTTGTACTCAGCATTGGTATTGGTTTGCCACTTTGCGTTCTGGCAATCTTTTCCAGTGCGCTGGACCGACTCCCGATGTCCGGAGACTGGATGCTGTGGATAAAAAAAGTAATGGGCTGGATACTGGTTTCAATGGGATATTATTTCCTGACATCCCTGATATCAAATACCCTGATTGAACATGCCATATTCGCAGGTCTGGCACTTATAGCAGCTATACATGTTGGATGGCTTGATAAAACAGGGGCAGGACTAAAATCATTCAGATATATTAAAAAGAGCTCAAGTATCATAATTATACTCCTGGGTATTTTTTATCTCTACTCAGCAGTTGATTTGTCAGACAGTGTAAAGTGGACTCCCTATAATCAGAAGTTGATAGAAAATGCTGCTGAAAATTCAAAGCCTGCTATTATTGATATTTATGCTGACTGGTGCGGGCCATGTAAACTGATGGATAAACATGTATTCAGAAATCCTGAGGTCATCAAATTAAGTGAAAATTTTATTACGATCCGTCTTGATATTACAAGGAAAGTCCAGGATCAGGATGAGATACTAAAAAAATACAGTATTGAAGGAGCGCCTACCATTATATTCTTTGATAAAGAGGGCAGGGAAATACCTGAACTGAGAATTGAGTCTAAAGTTGATAGAGATGAATTCATGTCACATATGCAAAAGGCTCTCGGCGATATCTAATTTACCAACTGATAAGAGCACTCCCCCATGTTAAACCTCCTCCGAAAACAGGCATACATATATGATTACTCTTCTTTATGCTGCCATCCCTTACGGCTTCATCCAGTGCAATGGCACATGATGCCGAAGACGAATTTCCATAACGGTCCAGTGTAATGTAAAACCTTTCAATAGGCACCTCTATGGTCTTTGCTATTGAAGTGAACATCCTGAAATTTGCCTGATGAGGTATAAACCAGTTCACATCACCGATTTCCAGATTATTATGCTCAACGGATTCCATGATTGATTCTACAAAATGCCTTACTGCGACGCGAAAACTTGCATTGGCGCCGATCATTGTAAGGTAATGATCACCCCTTTCAACGCTCTCTTTTGTAATCGGGGTGACCTTTGAACCTCCGCCCGGAACAAGAAGGTCCGTACCGTTTTCTCCGTCAGTATGAATATGGGTGGATAAAAGCTGATGACCTTTATCATCCGGCGTTAAAACAGCGGCTCCTGCACCATCACCCCATAATATGCAGGTAGTCCGGTCTTTCCAGTTCACTACCCTCGACATTACTTCCGCTCCCGCTACAAGGACATTTTTAACAGTGCCGGCATGGATAAACTGAGATGCAACATGCATTGCATATATATATCCCGAACAGGCAGCAGTAATATCAAAATTGACTGCCTTTGGGGCGTTTAGCCTGGCCTGGAGCCAGTTGGCTGCCGCCGGGCAGTTTGTATCGGGGGTAATTGTTCCAAGAATAATAAGATCAATATCATCGGGAGTCAATCCTGCCATATCAAGGGCTTTTTGGGAGGCCTCAAAGGCAAGGTCGGATGTAGTGATATCGGGCTCGGCGATTCTTCTTTCCTTTATACCGGTCCGTTTTACTATCCAGTCATGAGAGGTATCAAGCCCCATGTTCTGCAGATCATCATTTGTCAGTCTTTTTGGAGGAACATATGATCCTGTCCCGAGAATTCTTATTTTTTTCATTTATTTGTAACAGTACCTCCTGAAAGTTATTACCGAATAATATAGTCAGAAAGAGTGTAGAAAATAAACATAAAAATTCAAGAGACAATTACTTAATTCTTCAACCTGATTTTTACGACTGACTCAACATGATAGGTATGAGGAAACATGTCCACAGGCTGTATTTCAATTACTTCATATTTATCAGACATGTCACCCAGGTCCCTTGCCAGGGTAGCAGGATTACAGGATACATACACCATTTTCTTCACACTCATTTCCATTATTGTTTTGAGGATGTCCTTATGCATACCTGTCCTGGGCGGATCAACAATAAGCAGATCAGGCTTATATGAAAGACCTCCAATGGTTTCCCTGATATCTCCCAGGATAAAATTGCAGTTTGATATATTATTCATCCGGCAGTTCAGGTTTGCGTCTGAAACAGCGCTTTCCGATATCTCCATGCCAAGCACCTCCCTGGCATATCCTGACAGATAAATCGGAATCGTTCCCGTACCGCAAAACAGGTCCAGGACCTTTTCGGTACCTCTGAGTTCAGAATACTCAAGAACCCTGTTATAGAGTTTTTCAGCGCCTGATGTATTTGTCTGGAAAAATGAATTTGGCGACACCTTGAAGGTATAAGGCCCTATCATCTCATGTATATATCCCTCTCCTGTTACAACAATCTCCTCTTCTCCAACGGCAGTCGCGGCTTTTTTTTCACTTACATTGTTTACAACAGTCTTAATGTTATTGAATTTATCATGCAGTATATCAGCAAGAGGCTTAATAATATCGAGGCCATTTGATGAAGTAATAATATTAACCATCCACTGATCAAATGCCTTTGAATACCTGATGGTAAGGAAGCGCCAGAATCCTTCATGGCTTTTTAAATTGTAAACAGGCACCTTTGATTTTTTAACATACTCTTTTACTTCCCTCAGTATCAGGTTGCCTGTTGGATTCTGCAACAGGCATGCATTAATATCAATTACCTTGTAAAAAGTACCGGGAACATGAAGCCCCAGGGCAAAATTTTCACTCACGGATCCTTTGTTAAATTCCTCAGGCAGCACCCATTGTTTGTCGGAAAATGAAAACTCCATTTTATTCCGGTAGCCGTATATATCATCAGATGAGATAACATCACGGATACTTACACCTTCCAGCGCCCCTATCCTTTTTATTGAGTCCGATACATGCTCTCTCTTATATTTTACCTGGCAGGCGTAATCCAGGTGCTGGTAGTTACATCCGCCGCAGTATCCATGATAAGGGCATGGGGGTTTTATTCTGTCAGGAGACGGATCAAGTATCTCAACTATAACCGCGTTGGCAAATCCCCTTCGCTTTTTAACAATCCTGGCAATTATCCTGTCACCGGGTACAGAGCCGCGTATAAATACAACAAAACCATCAAACCGGGCAATGCCCTCACCTCCAAAGGCCAGGCTATCAACCCATAATTCAACTAAATCTTCCTTCCTTAATATCATTCTTCATTCCAACTATTAAAAAAATAAATCGGGCTAACTGAAATTAATCAATTAGCCCGGTTCTTTCTAAGATGTCTTTATATACAGATTTATTCAAGACTTTTCAACTTCTCTTTTTCCTTATCTCCTGTAAACAGGATTACTTTTTTTGCCCGCCAGAATCCATCATTTTTCCCTTGAAAATGTATTTCTACAACACTGCCTACTTTCAGATCTCTGAAAGTCCCGGGTTCCGGCTCAGCTGTTATTCCGTCATCAACAAAAACAGCAGTAACAATATAATTACGGTTTTTGACCTGGATTATATAATCTTCTGACGCTATCTCGATGATTATACCGGTAAATATCTCTTCCTCCTCAAGCCCGACAGCATTACCGGGAAAAGATGAAATACAAACCAGACAGACTATAAATACCATATTTTCTAATATCTTTTTCATAATATTTTCTCCTCCTCAGGATTAGGGATTATTTTTTTCTTTCCATGAGGTCACGTCAGATAAACCGAGCGGTTTGACTTTCAGGCTTGTAAGGCCTCCACCCGTAGTTGTAACAAATAGTGTATCTTTATGAAGCACTGGTTTTGAGGGTTGGCCGGAACCCAGATTGAAGCCTGCGGGAATAATAGTTGTACCATCCGAAAGAGTTATCACATCCTGGGAATTAACTACACCATCACCATTTATATCAACTACCGGCTCTGTCGGAGC
>JASFHE010000073.1:0-15361 GCA_050123415.1 Desulfobacteraceae bacterium
TTAAGTACGTCTCTCCCGAATACAAGGTACTCTTTTGCTTCAATATTGTGGGATTTTTCACCGATCCTTAGTGTCGGTATCGCAAAAACAGTTTTAAAGTTTATGCACGAAGCAAAACGCATGACTTTAGCCCTTAACAATAAGAGCCTGTGCCTGTTTTCAACAGTGAGATGTCACAGGGATATTATGCTGCCTGATGTTTTTTTAAACTGTGTCGAAAAAACGATAAAAAGTATTGAAGGAAAGATTGGTACAATTGAAGATTTGAGCAAACGGAAAAATGAAGAGATAATTGATCCGAAAAAACTGGACGGGCTAAAATTGTTTTGTCTGAATATTTAACCCGGAAGTATCATTAAAGGCAGGATGACATCAAAAGTGGTTTGTACATTGGCTTCACTGTTCACAGTAACAGCGCCTTTATAATTTTTTACAATTCCGTGGACGACCGAAAGCCCCAGGCCTGTACCTTCGCCTTTCTCCTTTGTTGTAAAATAAGGATCAAATATTTTTTCCATGGTTTCGATGGGTATACCCGGTCCGTTATCGCTTATTATAAGTCTAAGATAATGTCCCGGTTTTATGCAGCTGTTTATCAGAGAACTGTCCGGGCCAAGTTCAGTAGTTGAAAGGGTAACTGACAGGATACCTCCTTTTTTTTTCATGGCATGAATGGCATTGGTGCAAAGGTTCATGATGACCTGGTGAATCATGGTTGGTGATGCCTTTATCAGGCCTGTGTTCCTGTCGATATTTTCTCTGATTTCGATATTTTCCGGGAGCGAAACCTTTAAAAGTTTAATTACTTCACTTATAATAGGCGCCACCTGAATGGGTTCTTCATCATGGGCCTGATAATTCTGTCTGCTGAATGACAGTACCTGATTTATAAGAGATTTCGCCCGATCACATGCTTCAAGTATTTTACCGAGAATGTTCGATATCTGTTTGTTATTGTCTGCGAGAAGCATTGCTACTTCCGAATATCCTACAATACCGGAAAGAATGTTGTTAAAATCATGTGCAATACCGCTTGCGAGCGTTCCCATTGCCTCCAGTTTAAGGGCCTGGATAAGTTGTGCTTCAAGTTCGTTTCGTTCTTTTTCAGTTTGTCTGATTTCCCTGTTCTGCTCAACAACCCTGACCTTCAGTTTGCTGTTAAGATCCAGAAGCTGTTCATTCTGATCCTTTGTTATTTTCCAGAGCCGCCGAACTTCTGCCTTTAACTCATAATGGTCAATTGCGTTTTTTATATTTGTTTTTAATTCGACAATATCCCATGGCTTAAAAACAAACCTGAATATATTACCCTTGTTCATCGCATTTATTGCGATCTTAAGGTCGGCCTGGGCTGTCATTATAATGCAGACAGTTGCAGGATATTTTTCCTTTACAATCTGAAGCAGTTCAATCCCTTCCATTTCCGGCATGACCTGGTCTGCGACCACCACTGCGAATTCCTCCTTCTCCAGGCTGTTCAGAAGATCAGAAGGGTGTTCAAAAAAGCTTAGGTTATAGGGTTCATCCTTAAAAACCCATTTCAATGCTTCAAGTACATTTAGCTCGTCGTCAATAAATGCTATTTTATGTCCCATTTTTGTCTCACATAAAAATTGCCATGCTTTTTCTTTTAGAAAAGAAGATAATAAAATGAGTAATTTTTCAAGGAAAAAATAATTTTAAGATTCAATCTTAACGATACAATATGTTAAAATAAGATAATTTTCATCCTGTAAATATCTACTATCTGTCCTGTGTAAAATAAAAAGAGCTCCTTACTCAGCCTATTCTTAATAAACAAAGCAGATTTTTCTATTCTAAATTACATTTTTAAACAGTGTAAGTGGCGAAAAAAGATTTTTTTCGTCTTTTGTTTTTTGACATAAATCAATGTAATGGTTGCCGGATTAATCTATCATCGTTTTTAAAATTACAGGGAAATATAATAAACTTATTAAGGAGGAGATAAACTATGTTTTGTTATCAATGTGAACAGGCGGCTAAAGGCGAAGGATGTACAAAGGTTGGTGTATGCGGCAAACAGCCGGATGTTGCGGCATTACAGGACCTGCTGATTTACATGCTTAAAGGATTATCTCTTTACGCAGCTGAGGGCAGAAAGGTTGGAATCAGTGACCGGGAAGTTAATGTTTTCACCTGTAAAGCGACATTTTCTACACTTACGAATGTTGATTTTGACAGCGGCAGGTTTGTGGAGTTGATCAATGAATGCGCCCGGCTCAGAGATCAGCTGAAAAAGAAGGTATCTGATGCAGGAGGAAAAACCGATTTTTCTGATGAATCAGCTTCATACATTCCCGCAGGATCAGTAGACGAGCTTGTCTCAAAGGGAGAAACAGCCGGCCTTAAATCCGACACTTCTGTTGATCCTGATATACTTGCACTTCAACATACCACTCTATTCGGAATAAAGGGCGTATGCGCCTATGCCGATCACGCGCAGCTTTTAGGACAGGAAGATGAGAGCGTATACGCCTTTGTACATGAAGGATATGCCTCCATGCTCAATAACAGCCTTACCCTTGATGACTGGGTCGGCCTTGCCCTTAAATGCGGTGAAATAAACCTCAAGGCCATGGAACTGCTTGATGCAGGAAATACCGCCACATACGGACATCCTGTGCCAACTTCTGTTCCCCTCGGGATTAAAAAAGGAAAGGCAATACTTGTTTCAGGACATGATTTGAAGGACCTTGAGACAATACTTAAGCAGACAGAAGGGAAAGGTATCAATGTTTATACTCATGGTGAAATGCTCCCTGCACATGCCTATCCCATTCTCAAAAAATACAGCCATTTTTACGGTCACTACGGAACAGCATGGCAGAATCAGGCAAGGGAGTTCAGTGAATTCCCCGGAACTATCCTGATGACAACCAACTGTATCCAGAGGCCTCAGGAAAGTTATTCGAATAGTATTTTTACGACAGGTCTAGTAGGATATCCCGGTGTGAAACATGTACCAAATAATGACTTTTCAGCGGTTATAGAAAAGGCACTTGAAATGCCGGGATATTCGGCAGATGAAGACAAGGGTACTGTTATGTGCGGGTTTGGACACAACGCGGTCATGGGCGTGGCTGACAAGGTAATAGAGGCTGTCAAAGGCGGCGCGATAAAACATTTCTTCCTGGTTGCTGGTTGTGACGGCGCCAAACCCGGAAGAAACTATTATACGGAATTTGTCGAGAAAGTGCCTTCCGACTGTGTGGTTCTTACTCTGGCCTGTGGAAAATTCCGCTTCTTTGATAAAAAACTTGGAGATATAGGCGGCATCCCAAGATTTTTGGATATCGGCCAGTGTAATGATGCCTATTCTGCAATACAGATAGCAGTTGCTCTTTCAAAGGCTTTTGATTGCGGAGTAAATGATCTGCCGCTTTCAATGATACTGTCATGGTACGAGCAGAAAGCATGTGCGATTCTTTTAACCCTCTTATATCTGGGAATAAAAGACATAAGGCTTGGACCGTCACTGCCGGCCTTTATTACCCCGAATGTCCTTGATGTCCTTGTCAAAAATTTTAATATAATGCCTATTACAACACCGGATGAGGATTTAAAAGCAATCCTCGCTTAATCTTCCTGTCCCTTTTTTCCTATCCTTTGCTATTCCATATTGTGAAGGATAGGAATACCTTTCTGTTTGAATGATTCCTTGACACATTTTACAGCTTTAAATATAATTTTTTGTTTTAGTTTTTTTGATTTTTTTCAATTGCCCGGAATATCCGGGAACGGTTTTATGAAAGGAGAACACTTAAATGACTGAGTCAAAATATGGACCTTATATCTGCACCGATCTTAAACAAATAGACCAGATGCCCGGTTACAAGGGTGACCAGAAAATCGGCAGGGGATATGATGATGAAGGGTTCCGCCTCTCTCTGGAACATATTAACTGGATGGATGGAGATGTTATTCCCGGTGCTTTTTATGGAGAAAGTACCTGGATCTGGCCTCAAACATTCAAAGATCAAAGGCCTAAGCCTATAATGACAAGGGAAGAAATGGAAAAAGAGGAAGGGATAGCTCCTCATGCCCATGAATTCTCGGAAGTCCTCACTATGTTCGGTACTAATCCTGACGATCCGAGTTATCTGGGTATGACAATAGAATTCTGGCTGGAGGATGAGAAATTTATAATTGATAAAAGTTTTCTGGTCTATATACCTGCAGGAATGGTGCATTGTCCCCTGAAGGTACTGAGTCCCATGGAAATACCGATATTCCATTACACGGTAGGGCCGGGTCAGATCTACGAGTAGAAAATAATTAGTGCCCATCCAAAAACTAAAGTTTTTGTTCGGAAGCTGTCAGCACTCAGCGTTCAGCTTTTAGCAAAAAGCTTTTAAAATAAAGACTTAGCTGATGGCTGAACGCTGAAAGCTCCATCCAGAAATTGGCTCTTTCTGGATGGACAATTAGACATAAAAATAAGATATTTAAGATTTAAGTAAGAAATTTATATTTTAGAGGAGATAAAATGGCGGAAAATAAAAATGCCAAATACTTTGTATGGTCAGATAAACCGAATCTGACATATCCATCATATAGACCGAAAATGGATCCCGCGCTTTTTAAAAAAATAGTACATCTGGACGCTGATGTGGTTGCTGATACTGATTTCTACAGCGAGGCCATGTGGATTGTTCCCGGCGAAGAATTCAATGAAGGTGTTACACAAATTGAAGCCCACACCCATGACTGGGGTGAATTTATAGGTTTTTACGGATTTAATTATGATAATATCTATGATCTTGGCGCTGAGATAGAGTTTACTATCGATGGAAAAACCTACAATATAACCGAGAGTTTTGCATCATATATCCCCGCAGGAATTGAACACGGTCCGTTGATAATCAAAAATGTCACCCAGCCTATTATGCATTTTACTGCTGGGCAAACAACCAGATACGAATAATCTGTTCAGCAGTACCTTACCTGATAATATCTAAAATATCCCTGTAATCGCCACGGTTACGGGGATTTTTTTCCGTTGAGACCATTAAGGCGTATCCGGAACCTGTGAAGTTATCGATGTCTTTTTGAGTATTTTTTTAGACTAATCAGTATGTTAAATAAACACTATATATAGAATTGAATTATGGCTCGAACACTATATTTTGTTGACAATATGGATTTATTATTATATAGGCAGAAGTGTTCATTTTGTATCCTTTTTTCCCTGTTGATGCAAAAAATAGATGCAGTTTTTCAAACAGAAACGCTTTACTCATATTAATATACACATAACCAAGTGATAGAATGAAACAAAACTGATGCCTCACTGGAATTCATCATATTATCGCAGCAGAGATTACAATAGGGTAATAAAGGGTACAGTTGACTCAATTATTAATGAAATTTCATTCCTGCCTGTTGAAGCCGAAATCTATTCTGTATTTCTTGAATCGATAAAACAACATAATAAATCAACGACAGACCTTACAAAATATATCGCACTGAGTCCTTCACTTACATTCAATATATTAAATCTGGCACATTCGCCTTTTTACAGCGGTAATAAAGACATTACCGGCCTTGATGATGCGCTGAAGGAGATAGGAAAGGATATAGCGGTTCACCTGATAAAAGATATATTGATCCGTTCCTCTGTTTCAAAAAAAGGCAGCATAGTATCCGACATAAATAGCCGTTATTATGGTTCCTTAAAGAGCGCGCATCTGTCAGCCCTTATCTCAGAGGAACTGAAGTTTTCATCATCATTTACTGCTTATGTTGCAGCTCTGCTGCATAATATAGGGTCCTTTGCCCTGTCAGACAGATTTCCCATGCAATACAGCAGGATAAAATCATCGGTAAACATCGGTAGTTCAGAACTGGTATCGGCAGAAGATCATGCCCTTGGGGTAAATCACTGTTTTCTGGGTGCACGAATGGTTGAACACTGGAGTTCTTTTCCATTTATTGCCGACGCGCTTTTTTATCACCATCATCCTTTAGAAAAAATAAAGCAGGCAAGTAAGCTTGTGAAACTGGTTTATTTTTCCAGTATGGCTGATAACCCGGGGGAAGACGATTCTTCCCTGATAATAGAGGCCGGAAAAGAATTATTTAATTTTACTGAAAACCAGATTGATGAATATGTCTCAATTGCCGAATTAAAGGTCCAAAATCGTTTAATGCATCTTGGAATTGAAGTCTCTGATAATAACAGTGAGTCTGTTTACCAACCTCAATATGAAAAAGAAGAGATTGTTACAATTGAGACAGGCAGTAATTCGCTGCTGTCAGTATTGATTGATAATGTTCGTAATTCTGATAATAAAAAAGATAGTTTGAATCAAATTGGAAGATCAATCCACATTTTAACCGGATTAAGTAAAATATTTTATTTTGAATATAATAAAGGTAATAAATCACTTGATGGACTCAATATAGGGTGCTGTGGAAATACGGAATTTTCTGATAATTTTTCAGTTTCGATGGATACAAAGAGCAGTATCATCGTTACTTCCTTTCTAATGGGTATGGATATTAACTCGCTGGACAGGGTAAATAATAAGGAACCGGCTCTTTTTGATCTGCAGATGTTAAATTATATGGGCACCGCAGGATTATATTGCCTTCCATTGGTTTATAAAGAAAAGGTAACAGGCATTATTGTACTGGGAGTCAATCCTTCGGAAACGACTGCGGAAAGGGAGACAATTGGAAAACTGAGGTATTTTTCTGAGGCAATTATCTCCTCTCTCGCAGGTGATGAGATTAAAGATAATTCAAGACTGAGAGATAATAAAAATATTGAATATGACTCAATACAAACCAGAAAATTGATCCATGAAATCAATAATCCCTTAAGCGCTGTAAAGAATTATTTAAAGGTTCTCAGTATGAAGCTGGATGATATCAATGTTGAAAACAACGAGATAAGAATAATAGATGATGAATTAAACCGTATTACCAAACTACTGAAAGAATTTAAAACATCTTCGGCAGATAAAAAAATACCAAAAACAGCGTCAAGCATTAACAGCATCATTTCAGATACTATCCTTCTTGTAAAAAACAGCCGTGTAGACGGTCCGCCGATAAATATAGATTTTGAAATGGATGAAAACATACCTGATATCATGATTGACAAAGATGCTTTCAGGCAGGTGTTGATAAACCTGATCAACAATTCAATAGAGGCAATGCCCACGGGCGGAAATATATCAGTGGGTGTTCGGTATAAAAACGGTTTGAAATACGAGAATTTACACGCCGTCAGTTCTGAAGATGATGACAGGGGAATTGAAATTTCAATAGCTGATGACGGGCCTGGTTTTCCTGATCAGTTAAGGTCAAATATATTTAAGAATCAGTCTACTACAAAGGCTGACCATGACGGTCTGGGATTATTGATAGTGCATGAACTTGTAAAAAAGATGGGCGGCAGTGTCACTCTTGATGATCAGGGCAATAAGGGCACGCGTTTTAAGATAACGCTGCCGGCTAATTAACTAATTTAAATATTATGAAGATAAAAAAATGTTCGTATGTCTCAGAAGGAGTTTTTATGGATCCGATCCCCAAAATATTAATTGTTGATGATGATACAGTTGTGGCTGCAAGTGTTAAAGCCGTGTTGAGCAGAAGAGAATATGACATAATTGTAACTAATGATGCTCTCGAAGGAGTCGAACTGCTTCATCAAAAAGAATTCGATTTAGCTATTCTGGATGTTATGATGCCTGTAATGAGTGGTTTTGAGATTATAGAATCTGTAAAGGACCTTAATCTTGATACCCTGTTCATGATTATGACTGGCGATACTTCTATGGATTCGGCCATAAAGGCTATAAGGAAAGGTGCGTCTGATTATATCAGGAAACCCTTTGATGCTGACGAATTGATGATAAGGGTGGAAAACGCGATAAGGCACAAGAGGTCAAAGGATGAAAAGAGACTGATACAATCGGAAAAAAAACAGCTGGAACTGCAGCTCCGGCAATCTCAAAAAATGGAAGCAATAGGAACGCTGGCAGGAGGTATGGCGCATGATTTCAACAATACACTCGGGATAATAATTGGTAATACCGAACTGGCTATCAGTACAACTCCAAAAGACAGTCCAAACAGGCAGTATCTGAATAACATAATTACTGCAAGCTGCAGGGCTGAAGAAATGGTCAGCCGCCTGTTAAGTTTTTCCAGAATTACAGATGCTGAGAAAAAGCCGATTGACCTTATCTCAAGCGTTGATGAATCATTGAAACTTCTCAGATCAAGTTTACCATCCGACATAGAAATCAAAAAAAATCTCCCCGATTCACAGCTCGTTATTTTGGGTGATCCAACCCAGCTCAACCAGGTTATGGTCAACCTCTGTACAAACGCGGCACATGCAATGAACGGCTCCGGAGGAATGCTTGAGATAAATATGTCCACAAGGGTCATAGGTCTGGATCCACTGACCTCATTCAATGGATTGCCTCAGGGACATTATGCGGAAATTACCATTTCGGATACAGGACATGGAATTTCGGAGGATGTTATTAAACGGGTATTTGATCCTTATTTTACAACAAAGGAGACCGGTAAAGGTACTGGCATGGGCCTGGCAGTAGTTCATGGCATAGTAAAAAATCATGGCGGTGCGATAAAAGTGGAAAGCGAGATCAACGAAGGAACTGTATTTACTATTTATATCCCTCTTATCGATGCTGTTATAGACAACAAACCAGCAGTTGATGTTGAACACCTCCCTGGTGGGAAGGAGAGCATATTGCTGGTTGATGACGAATATATGATCGCGGATACAATGAAGATAATGATGGAACAGCTCGGCTACAGGGTCAAGGCCTTTACAGAAAGCAGCCGCGCGCTTGAAGTGTTCGAAAGTAATCCTGATGCATTTGATCTTGTGATCACTGATATGACAATGCCCAGGATGACAGGTGATCTTCTGGCCTCAAAGATTCAGGATATCCGGGAAGACACGCCTGTAATAATCTGTACAGGCTTTAATAACAGAGTTGATCCCGACGGATTGAGGAACAAAGGCATATGCGAAATCCTGAATAAACCGGTTCGTACCACTACGCTTGCAAAGGCCATTAAGGATGTACTTAATGCCAGGAGTAAAGACAGGAGGCAGGATGAGAGGTTTGCTACAAATGAGGATATCTTTGTTGTTTCCAGTACCAAGCCTGAAAAGAAACACAGTCTCCTGGATATAAGCAGATCAGGGATGGCCTTCAAGTATTACAGTATTAAAAATCAGATGGTTGAGAATGGCAAATATTCAATAATGACATCAGATAAAAGATTTGTACTGGAGGATATTTTTTGTAAAACAGTATCGGATACGGTTTTAAACCATTCCAATGATCTCATGGATGTGTCTGTCCGGAGGCGGGGGATCCAATTCAAGGACCTTACATTGAGTCAATATGAGTCTTTAGGATTTTTACTGGATAATTATACAAAAGCAGCTATTAATGCGTAACAGGCCATAGATTATTAAAACAAAAAAGGGGCTCCGATGCCCCCTTTTTTCTTTTCTTAACAAGGATAGGTTTTATTTCTCAACGTCCCATTCAAAGTTTGCATCATCCGCATACTGTTCAACAGTGCCTGCGTTAAGCATAATAGCCATTTCGATAAAAGGTTTCTTGATATCATACCATACTAACGGGCCATGGGTTACGCCCTTGGGAAGCCAGATACAGTAATTTGTATCGAATTCAAGCTGATCATTGCCTACATCAAATCTCATATGACCACCGAGATCGGTTGGATTGTCAGGGTCACTTCCGAAATGAAGGACGATTTCATCGAAATTATAATGGGTCATTCTTGGAAGAGGTGGATCTACTATGTCCCAGATATATCCGAATTCAATATAGTTATTGTTAGCCTTGCACTGTCTTGAACTCATGTATGTCATGGTCGGATACATTCGGTATGGTCCCTGACGTGAGTCTCCGGCTTCTCTCATAGGGCTTCGAATGACATACTGCTCGTAATCAATTTCATCGGTTTTTTTCGGGGGTCCGTCTTTGGGCTCAAAAATACCGCTTCCTGTTAAAACGGAACTGTCACCGGTTCCAAGAACAAATTCCATCATAATATGGGGACGGTCTACCTTCAACCAGTTTACCGGTCCCAGTCTCATACCTTTGGGTATAAAAAGGCTTGTTGTATTACTGAACTCGGTTCTCTGACCCCCGATATAGCATTCGATAGTGGCGCCTAAACTCTGGGGATTTTTGTGATCCGTGCTCCAGAAAATGTAGATTCTGTCATAATCAATTGAGTGTTCAAAAATGTGTGGTTCAGGTATAGAAGTAATAAAACTCATATCAATATGATAGGGTACACCCGGGAACAGCTTATCATTCAGGTAGGTCATGATCGGCTCCCGTCCTTTAACTTTAGGAAACAGGCCCATATCAGGTTTCCTGATTGCGTACTTTTCATATTCTGACTGTGTTATTAAATCAGCCATGGAAACATCCTCCTTAAAATTAATCGCTTCAATTTTGATATAAAGAACGTCACATATTCTCAAGGACAGTAAAATATGTCAAGGTAATCCATTCATTAAAGACAGGGAAGGGGAGGTTATAAAATAAAGTCTAAATAAGATATAAAGGCATGTTTATTTATTTAACGATCAAATCAATTTTGCCTTTGTAAAAACTCTGCCTGGCATTTTTTTTGTTTTTTTACTTTGAATTGGAGACAGTTCATGCCTGAATTATTGAGAACAGCAACTGAAGGCAGTTCCCGGCTTTTAAAACCCATAGACCTGCATCCATGTGGAAAACTTTTATCCCAGGTTATATAATAAAACTCACATTTTAAGCAATTTGGCCTGGAGTCAGGGGAGGATTTCATTATCAGCACCGGATTTAATCATCTCAATTTCGGTTATCAGCCGATAATTATCATTTTTCACTTTTAACAGCTCCGAATCCATTTTCCTGAGTCTTTCGGCAAGGATCTCCGCGAATATCCTGTAAATAACAGCATTAAAGGCGTTTCTATCATTTCCTCTAAGTTTTTCGGAATATGAAGTGTCAATGGCCAGACATATTGTGTTGGAAATAGCGACAATTGAAGCTGACCTCGGAGAGTTATCAATTATGCCCATTTCTCCGAATATATCACCGCATCTCCTGAGAACATTTATTGTTTCTCCTTCTTTTTGAATGCCGACTTCACCCTTTAACAAAAAATATATCCAGTTACTGTCTTCACCTTCAGATATAATAGATTCAGCAGGTTCATATTTTATAATTTTACTTGATTTTAACAGTCCCTTTATATCTTCATCTCTTATTAGTTTAAGCGGTGTTATGGCCCGCAGTTTTTTTATTATTGCATCATTTCCCAGGATATTTCCCTGATCATTCATATCATTTCTCCTTCCTGATCATACATATGCAAAAAACAGGCCTTTTAATAAATATATTTTGTTAGGAATTCTTTTCCTGTCATGAAAATATTTTTGATTTTAAGCACATATTTGTGTGCATAAAGCACACAAAAATGTGCAAATCCGGAAGTTATTTTTCATGTTTATGTATCCCAACTCTTAAAGGCAAGGTCTATAAAAAATGCAGATTCATGACTTGTGGCGTAACTGATTGAAAATAAACCTGAAAAACAATAAGGAATTGGAAAATTTCGTTTTTTATAAATATAAAGTAAGAATTCCTGAGTCTGGCATTAAAATTGTATTAACATTCTATACCTTGCCTTAATCCCACACAATAAATATACAGCAGGCGCCATCAAGGGAAGAATTTTCCTGTAATGGATTTTATTAACCTTTTCAAAATGGAGGTGGATTTAAAATGTTGAAAGTAAGCAGTTTTAAGAAAATGATTGTTATGTTATTCGTTATCGCTTTTACTTTTTCAGGGATTGTTCTGGCCGCTGATTCGACAAAGGTTGATCTTAATAAAGCTACTGTTAAGGAGCTGGTTAAGTTGAAAGGGATTGGTAAAAAATATGCGGAACGGATAATCGAGTATAGAGAAAAGAATGGGAGTTTTGAAAAAATCGAGGATGTAATGAAGGTAAAGGGTATTGGTCAGAAGAAATTTGATGCAATTAAGGATTTTATCTCTGTAAAACCAAGCTAGTGCCCATCCAAAAACTAAAGTTTTTGCTCGGTAGCTGTCAGCACTCAGCGTTCAGCTTTCAGCAAAAGGCTTTTAAAATAAAGTCTTAGCTGACGGCTTATAGCTGACAGCTGAAAGCTCCATCCAGAAATTGTCTCTTCCTGGATGGACACAAGCTAAAATTTTACCTCAAATCCATTCCGGGGTCTTCCTGTCTGCCGGAATGGATTTTTTTTCCTGCCTTTTTTATCGTTTTCCAAATATTTTTTATAGACAAACAGCAAATCTGTGAAGGTTTTAAACTTGACTCAACCTGTATTATTCTGGTAAAAAATATTTTAAATTAACTTTCTTTTACTAAACTTAACAGGCAGTTAACCGGGAAGAAAGTCAAATCTAAATAATGAAAAATATTGATTATTCATTCATAACGCATTCTAA
Source organism: Desulfobacteraceae bacterium (assembly GCA_050123415.1). GTDB lineage: Bacteria > Desulfobacterota > DSM-4660 > Desulfatiglandales > HGW-15 > JAAZBV01. The sequence continues at coordinate 12,546 of JASFHE010000073.1, forward strand.
AAGCCAGAGTCTTGAAAAGGAGAATAACTGCATTCATCATAATAACCTTTTTGTTGTTATTGATGGTGTTGGCAGAGATTACCTTCGCATAAAAGCCTCCAATCTGGCCCAGAGTGTCATTCTGGAAACATTCTTCAAGGTTCTGGAAGAAAACAACTCCCCGGGTGACGCTATCTTCTTTTCATTAAAAAAGGCAAACAGGGCCATTCTTGAGGAACGAATAAAAATCAATGAGAAAATGGCTGCATCCGCATGTATCTTCTATATTGAGGACAGGATAATGTATTTTTCTCACCTCGGAGACTCGAGGATCTATTCTTTTCAGGATAATGAATTAAATCAGCTTACTCGCGACCACACGCTCAGGGAAGAGGACCCGTTTGCCGAAAAACGGTATGATGATCCCCGTGCACTTCAGGCCCTGATAAAAGGGCTGGGGATTCACGAGGACCCTGAAATATATATAAAAAAATACCCTCTTGAAAAAAAAGGAATGGTCATCCTTACAACCGAGAGACTTACGGAAAGAATTTCAAACAGAGACTTTCAGTGGCTTTCCAAAAAGGTTAATAATCCCAAAAAACTGGTGAAAAGCATTATTGAACTTTACAGTAGAAAAGGAGGAGATGAAGGATTTACTCTCGGTATAATTAGATATGGTGTTTTCCCAAAATGGTTCAGAAAAATACTATCTATTTATTTGGTTTTTTTCTTTCTTTTAATTGCTGTGTTTACCGGATATTTTATAAAGTATAGTGATAACGATATTCCTGAAAATACTACCGCAGTGACAGAGCCGGTTATTGTTAAAGATCTTACGGACAGGCAATCAACTCCGGACGTAGAAAAAACTGATACTACTCTTCAGCCTGAGAAAAGAACGGTAGTAAGGCAGCCAATTGTCATCGACCGAAAAGAAGCGACCTCTGAAGAAAAAGATTCTAAGCCGGATAGAAAAGACATACATAATATTTACGACCAGGTTTATACCTTTTTAAGTGAATGGAAAACCGCCTGGGAAATGAGTGCGGGAAGAGACGGTGATATCACAAATTATATTTCCTTTTACTCAAATGATTTCCGATCAGGCAGGCTCAATAAAAGCGGGTGGGCTTCTGATAAATCCGGAAAGAATAGAAGAAAAAAATGGATAAAAATTGAAATTTCAAATATTAAAATATCTAAACCTGACAAAAACAATATGGTGAGAGTAAAATTCTCCCAGAATTACAGATCCTCGAATTATTCTGTTATCTCGGATAAGGTATTGGTTCTGAATAAAGAAAATAATAAATGGGTTATTGTTTCTGAAAAAAGCTGGTAAGCTTTTATCCCTGCCTTCACTTGTTGAGGGAGACCTGCCTGGCATGCCAATGTCGTAGCGAAGTCTTTAGATGAAGACGGAAACTTTGGCGTAGGCGGCTGTGTCTACCCGAACAACCAATTTGTCGTCATAACTTTTGCTGAATTGCTGTCCTAATTTTGCCCAGGAAATAGATATTAAATATCACATGATCATTAAAAAAAAATCCATTATGAATCACTTGATGATATGTTAATTATCATATATGATTACTTTTACAAGTTATTATTTAAAAAAAACTATCGCATAATATCAGGTGATTAAAAAACTGTGGTATACTCCTGATAAAAAAATAATTTGGAGGTATCTAAAATGCCATTTGCGGAAAAACTATCAAGACTGAGAAAAGAAAAAGGATTCACCCAGCAGGAAATGGCTAGAAAAGCCGGAGTGGGTATTGCGCAGCTGCGGCGCTATGAAAGGGGTAAATCTTCACCTACACTGGAGGTCATAAAAAATATCTCCAGGACACTCGGTGTCACAACTGATGAACTTATATTTGATGAGAATGAAGGTGTAGCAAATAATAAAATAATGGATAGGCAACTACTTGAACAATTCGAGGTGGTATCAGCAATGAGACAGCATGAAAAAAATGCAATAAAGACAATACTTGAAAGCATGATCTTAAAAAGCAGGCTTGAAGACATATTGCCGGCTCAAAAGGATGAGTCCTGGTCCAGAGAGATGAAAGAGGTTGTAACAGAGTTCAGAAAAGGGGCTGAAGAGTATTCAGATGATGAGATTGAGGATATTGTTGATGAGGCTGTTAATGCTGTAAGAGCACAGGACAGCAGAAAGGAAAAAGCCGTTGGAGCGTAAACTCAGGGCTGTTATTGACACAAACCTCTTTATTGTCCTTTCCCCCACATCTATCGTAATATCGATTAAATCCTACCAAAATAAAAAGGAAGATAAGAAGATATAATACACAATTAATTTGGAAAACAGCGGTAGTTAGATAAAGAAGCATTTTGTGGTAAAAGCCTTCAATGGGGTCTTATTTTTTGAAGGCATATATCAAAAGACGAATCTACTATAATACTGAAGAAGAGTTTGAGAGTATTCGGTTAAATTTAAAGCATAATCCATGTCCGCATTGCAGGAATAGAGGCTGCCTGATACTGCATGGATATCTTTATGGTTACGCAGAGGATACCAGCTCTGATGTAGTAAAGCGTGGACACAGGATATTTTGCAGTAACAGGCGAACAAGAGAGAAAAAAGGATGCGGGAGGACATTCTCAGTTTTGATATCCGGCATTATTAAAAACCACACCATATCCGCAGAGAGCGTATGGAAGTTACTGGAAAAGATTAAGGAAGATGTGAGTCTTGTCAGAGCAGTAAGAAGTTCGGACAGCAATATAGATGAGGCTGGCATATACCGTATATTCAGGAAGTTCAAAGATAATCAGTTTAAGATCAGGACCTTTCTTATGGGCATAAAAGG
>JASFHE010000074.1:0-15348 GCA_050123415.1 Desulfobacteraceae bacterium
CCATGGAGGCTTTACTGGTTGGATGTGCAGCGCGATTGATTGCGGCGATCAACATATACTGTCCTGTTGTTGGCCCCTGTTTTCTTTTTGAAACATGCTGATCAACGATATCAACCAGCTGCAAACGCTTGGCAATGTCGAATAAAGCGGCAGTAGCACCCAGTTCTTTAATGCAGACCTCTTTTGCCTTTGGGATGGACTGAGACAGGCTTGAATTCTGAATCATTTTATCTATAGTACCAAGGTAATGAGTCTCGACAATCTTAGGCTTTCCATCAACCCGTTTGCATACACGCGCATAGTAGTACTTGTGTCCATTAATAATTTTATATGTTAAGCTTGCCATGTTAGGTCATACTAATATCTTTAAAAGGTTGATTTAATAACCGAGTAGTCTTGAATTATAGGCATTTGAAGTACTTTTGTCAACCCTTAAAGGCTATTTAATTTAGGTCATACTATTATTTGATATAAAAAACTCCTGCCAATTAACAATACGCTGTATTGACAAGGGATTTATCCGTTTCAGGTCATATTTCTCTGGAAGATAATGGCGTTATCTTGTAAAGTCACGCTAGGCGACAGTCCTCTCCAGTGGGTAGCCCTGATCAGAGCTGAATGATTACCCTCCGATTTCGGTAACAGTTCCCAATCCTGCCCTGAATGGAAAAGTAAAGGCAGGTGAATCAAGGGAATGATGGGTTGTATTCGCCGTAGAGAAAAAGGATAAAAAACCTGTAATGGTGTTTAATCCCGATTCAGGAGGAGCTACCGGAAGAGGAAGAACTTTCATAGTGATTCTCCCTGAAGTTTTATTTTCCTTTAAAGTCGATTTCGTATAGCCCGCTGTTAACTACTGTAAAATGAAAAATTGGCTGGTTAACCTTTAAAAGCCTGAGAGGGCAGTGTGCCATCTCGCCCGGGATAAATATCATACAGCTTTTTGTTAAAATAAATTTTTCATCCTCAATCCAGAATTCAATTTCGGATTTCAGGTCATATGGATTTTCATGATCTGGGCTGAAAAATCCGATGATCTCATCGGCATCGTGTGTGTGCGGTTCAGGCGCGTAATCCAATGGCTTCAGATACCATGAGACATTCATCTGGAAAGCATTCTCACATACATTTTCGTCCATCCATAAAATCCTTTTTGCAAACTTTGCATACTGTGCCGCTTTTTCAGGTCCGAAATCAGGTGCTTTTAAGTCGGTTATAATATATTTTCCATACTTGGACTCTGACATAGTAATTCCCTCCAATTATTTTTAGTTCAACTATTAACCATTATAAAAATTATATCTTAATACATTAAGTACCCTGTATCGCGCTATCTCATGCAGATACAATATCTGTAGGCCTCTTTAATTAACCCTGCAGAATGCAAGAGTTGTTCTCTCTTTATTATGTATTGATTATATATAAGTGATATATAAATGAACAGTGCTATTTATTCAAGCAAAATTAAAACATTTTTTTACAGGTTTCGGGAATGCTTGTATTTGAAGGGATGATTTTTCATGTAAGCCTAATTGGCTTATCCTGTTTTTCTTGACCAAAGCCGGAATTATAATATAAATGGGAAAATATATAATAGATATATCATAGTGATATATTAAAATGGAGTTCGTCCCGGCTTTTGGAGACAATCCTCTCCGGTGGGCAACTCTCAAGTCGGAGTTGACTGACTGCTCCCGGTCGCAGTAACTGTCCTCTGTTTCGTGGGCACACCTTAATAGTTTAGGTGATTTACTTTGATAAGGCGTTATTGAAAACATGGTTACCGGACTGGGTCCCAAAGATATCTTTGAATCTGCCCTGTCCATGGGATTTGCCCGTATTACCAAACCGGATATTCTTGGCTATCCGACACACAAACATCCCTTTCAATGGGTATACTTGATTGGCGAACCCATCTGACTTTACAGATTTTGATGCCGATATTGAATTTACATTAGGTGATGAAATATTAAAAATAAATTACCCCTGTTATATATTCATTCCCAAGGAAACTATGTATTGCCCCCTGGATATAAAACGTGTAGGAAAGCCGTTTATGTTTATCGATGCACAAGTATTACACAGGAGGCTTCTGTACGCCCTGAGACGCTTGCAACGACTACCCGACCTACATATATCGCCAAAAACAACAAAAAGACAAAGTGGTGGTGAATACTGCGGACATGATTTATAAACGGAAAGGATAGGAAATGACGGATTTGAAATACAACAAAATCTTAGTGTCATCTATAAAGACACCGTTTTCAAAAACAGCAATGGAGATTCCTGAAAAGAAAAAAAATTTGGCTTGCAATTCAATAGGGAGCATATATGGAGAATTTAAACAAAAATCTCGACTTTCGGCGAGATTTTTGTTTAAAAATTATACCAGCGATCTACTCTGGGATGCAGCACCTTTGGGATTAAATCTATTAGTAAGCCGGTCTGTTACCTTCATACCTGATCATGCCCGGTCAGGGTCCGGCATTTTTCTTAAGTTATCCTTGAAATGAAATTTAATAAAAGCAAATAATAACACCATGAAATTTTCATAGGGATTGCTTTTAGTTATACAAGTAAGATATATAATTTAAGATAGGCTAATTACAGTACAATATTATCCATGAAAGAAAATAAGGATTTCAGTATGCCTTCTGCAAATCAGAGTCTCATGCGTGCAATTAATCAATACAAGATTGTTGATACTATAAGAAAATATAAAGCCATTTCCAGAACAGAAATTTCCGAGATAACCGGTCAGAGCCGAACAACGATCACTACAATAACTGCACAGATGATAAAAAGGGGCTTGATTTTTGAAAAACAGACAAAGAGTAACGGAGTGCCTGGTCGTAAACATGTCCTTTTGGCTTTAAATCCTGCCGCGGCTTTTGCAGTTGGTATAAAATTGACCGCAACTGATATCAGTTGCTCAGTGGTCGATATGCAAGGTGAGATAAGAAGTTCTTTTATGGCACCAGCAAGATTATTTAATAAAAAAATTGAGTTTATAGTTGACACGATGCAGGATATTATTCGCTATACTGTAAACAAATCAAATTTGGCCTTATCCGGTATTTCCGGTATAGGGGTAGCTGTTCCAGGATTAGTTGATGCTCGTACGGGGACATGCTATTCCAGTCCAATTTTTAACGTCAAAAATGTTCCGTTGAGAGATTTCATGGAAAACAGCCTAAAAATAAAAACCTATATTGAAAACTCTGCGAACGCTTTAGCACTTGCCCATCAATGGTTTGGAGAGGGTCAGGGGGTGGATAATTTCCTTGCAGTTGAATTGGAATTGGGTGTTGGTATAGGAATTATCGTAAATGGTCATTTATACAGGGGAGAAAAAGGTTTTTCCGGAGAGATGGGCCACCTGATTGTTGAGCCGGAAGGGGATTTGTGTTTTTGCGGAAATAAAGGATGCCTTATTACGGTACTCATGGGACGACCCATTACGGCTAAAGCGGAACAGATTGCTAAAGAAGGTTTGTGGAAAAGGAAATATGAAACTGATCTAACCTTTGATGAAGTTATAAATTCGGCGAAAGAAGGACAAAAGGAGTTGTGTGAGATATTTTCTAAAGCAGGCTATTATTTTGGCATATGCCTTTCCGATGTAATTAATCTATTTAACCCAAAAAAAATAATTATATCCGGACAGGGTGTCAATGCCGGAGACATGTTTTTTAAACCGATGTATGAAGTTATAGGAAAGCATGTCATAAAAGACCTCTTTGAATCTGACCAGATAGTTATTCCCGAATGGGACCCTACTGACTGGGAAAGGGGTGCTGCAACTGTTGTGCTTCAGGAATTATACAAATCACCTTTCACAGTTTAGCCCTGACCCCAATGAATAATTGATTTGCTTCTAGCATCAATTAATATATCCAGACAATTAACACATTAAAAACCAGATATATTTTTATTCATATTTAATCATGATAACGTCGATCTGGTTGAATTCTTAATATATGAGACTCTTGGCAAAATTCACAGAAACCTTAATTTTAGCGAGAAGAAGGGTTGTAAGTATTTGAAATTCCATTGTTTAAATTTTGCTGGGATGATGGTTGAGGAATTTTGCAAGTACCTCATATGTAATTGAATTAACATATATCCATAATTATATGACCAATATGACCATCCACTCCTAAATTAATTTATCCATCAATATAAATTTTTGCTTGATTTTTAATTTAATTAATTCTATTAATTTATCAATTAATGCTTCAAGAGAGGATATTATTTATTTTTAAAACCAGTAAAAATATTAAAATAGACATTAATTTTATATGTTTATCAATTGATAACTAAAATGAGGGCACCAATTTTCTTCAGTAAAAAAGCAAAACTTATATTTTTTTAAGTCTTAGAGGCTAGGGTTCAACTATTTCTGAATGCGATAGTTGGAGTTGATTAGTTTGGTAACTTAAATAATAGGAGGGAAAATGAAGAGATCAAAGAGGATAGCTTTATTTACACGTGTGTCAAATTTTATACTTATTATTTTACTCGCACTGACATGCGGCGTTGCAACGGGTGAAGAGAAAAAGAAAGATAAACAACAGTCTGATGAATTCACTCTTGAAGAAATAACCGTAACCGCCCAATTCCAGGAAACCAATCTGCAGAAAACACCGATTGCAATAACCGCAGTTACAGGCGATATGCTGGAGGACCAGAACATTCTGTCCGTAAAGGATCTGGGGCTGATTGTTCCAAATGCCAGTATTCGTGAACAGGGTAACGCGATGGGCCCTAATGCCCAAATCGGTCTGCGCGGTGTTGGCCAGTATGATTTTATCCCCGCCTTTGAACCAGGCGTTGGTGTTTATGTAGATGACATCTACAATGAGACTCTGGTCGGATCAACTCTGGACCTTGTTGATCTGGAACGTATTGAGGTATTGCGCGGCCCTCAAGGAACTCTATTTGGCAAAAACAGCCTTGGTGGTGCAATTCGCCTGATTTCCAAACTCCCCCGAGGTGATAATACAGGTCATGTTGCGGTGACCGGGGGGACATATAATCGTCTTGATTTTAGCGGTAGCTATGACTTTGCTCTGATCGAGGATCTGCTATTCGCGAGGATTTCCGCAAGCTCCAAAAAAATTGACGGATATATGGATCGTTTAGATTATACCTGTCAGATGATCGCGAATGGCACTCCGGAAAAGGCGGGTTCTTTACCTTCAACTTTGAGAAATGACAGAATGGCGGCAGGTGATTGTAAAATAGGTGAAAAGGGAGGTTCCCAAAGCGATGCTGCGAAAATTATGCTGCGTTATATCCCCACTACCGAACTGGAATTCAATTTTGGGTTTGATTATTCCGACGCAGAAATGGACCCGGGAGCTGAAACCCTTCTTTCGGATAAAAATCCAAACAGTTTATATGACAGTTATGTACAGACCAATATTATCGATCCAACGTGGAACACAAATCCGGGTGACGCTTTGAGTATACTCAATAATGATATGGTCACAGACAGTTACTACACAGTCTATGAAAGTTTTTTAGATCCGTTCAGGGGCGAAAGATACCCCGATAAAAACACAGAAGACCATACGAACATGTTTGCTCGAATCGATTATGATATTACTGATGATATTCATCTTAAGGGGATCTTCGGCTATCGCGAATATCAGCAGATATTTTCGACCGCCAATGGAACCCCCTTTAGCTTCAATGCCTATTATATCGATATGGAACATGACCAGACCAGTTATGAACTTCGATTGAACGGTACCCTTTTAAATAAACGACTGGAGTGGACAACAGGCGGTTACTACTTTGAGTCAAATCATCATTATGGTGGACATGTTAACTATGGAACATATGGTTTATATTTGGAAGACATGGGAAGAGTTGGTCCTTTTGATAATAACGACTCATTTACTACTGAAAGTACATCTTTTTTCGCTCATACTATATTTGCAGTAACTGAAAAGTTATCATTTACTACCGGTGGCAGATATACCGATGAGAATAAAACATTTTCTTTTGACCACGGTAATTTTCTATACCTCCCAATCCCCTTGACTTACGGCCAGTCCCACTATGATTGGAAATTGAGTTTTGATTATCAATTCACTGAGGATATTATGGCTTATGTGATGGCATCTACGGGTTATCGCTCGGAAGGCGCAAATCCCAGGCCCTATACCCAGGCCCAGCTTGAAGAGATAACAGGTGAAAAAATTCTTGCCTATGAAATAGGCACCAAAGCCAGCTTTTTCGATAATCGTTTAAGAATAAACGCAGCGGCATTCCAGAACGATTACGATCCGCGTCAATTTATGACATTAGGCGCACAATGTACTGCAGTGGACGATCTGGACCACGGAGAATACATCGTACCCTATGGAAGCAGTGTATGTCCTGAGGGAACGGCTCAAGCGGGGAGCAATGGCACATATGCTATGGTGTATATCAGTGCACCGGGAACGTCCAGAGGTTTTGAACTGGATGTAATGGCAATGCCCATCAATAACTTTAATATTAACGCTTCCTTCGGCTATTTTGACTATGAAACCGATGTTTCCGAGGGGGATCTGGGATATATTCATCCTGACTATAAAATGCAACCTGAGTATACTTATAACATAGGAACTCAATACAGGATCAATTTTGATAATGGCTCGGTGTTGATACCGCGACTAGATATGTTCTATCAGGGCGAGAGAAATAATAATGGTATAGCTTCGAAACCTATTGCGCCATACCATGTTGTACCTGATTACCATGTATTCAATGCACGATTGACATATATGCCGCCTGATGTCAAATGGTCGGTTTCCTTTGAAGTTAAAAACCTGTTTGATAAATTTTACTGGATCAGCCTGGGTTCAGAAAGAAGTGATGACCTTTCCCAACCCACTTATACCAGGGTAGGAACCCCCAGCCCTCCGCGTATGGTAGCATTAACCTTTAGATACAACCTCTTTTAAGTTCTGGATAAAGGTTAAGAAGAAAACTAAACGCACGTAACGTCTTGCGTGCGTTTAAGAATCTCCAAATCGATAAATCGGTTGGAACACCAGGCTCTTGTATATTGATGACCATGATTTCGATGCTGAAAGTAAAATGAAATTGATTTAAGGAGACGTTATAAAGTGGAAAAAAGACTTCCCGGTTTGGTTGTAAACAGTTACGGGTTCGCAAACTTTACAAAAGCTATTATGTTGTCTCTGGCAATGAACTATTATGCGATATTTCTGACAGACGTTGCTTTCATAACTGCTGTCCATATGGGCACTCTCATGCTCATAACACATCTTGTGGATGCCATTTCAATCCCCCTTATTGGAAGTTTGATTCAGAAAACCCAGATGAGATGGGGGAAATTCAGATCATGGTTTCTATTTATGCCGCTGTCAACATGCGTATTTTTTACCCTGACCTTTACCAACCTTCCCCTGAGTTATGGCCTGAAACTGATATATTTGAGTCTTGCCTATATGATAGCTCATGTCAGCCTTAATTTTGCGTATAATGCCCACTTAGGTATGATCTCCGTACTTTCATCAAGTGTTGAAGACAGGCTTTATCTATCCGCCAGAAATATTCAGTTCGGTATGGCCAGTACAATCCTGTACAGTCTGGTTATAATCCCCATACTGACTTATTTATGCAGTAAAAATCCAACATGGGGCTATTTTTATACTGTTGGAACGCTCGCGGTCTTCCAGGTATTTGGCTACTGGAACCTTTTTTATCAAACAAGGAATTATGAAAAATATGACCCCACCAAAAATCTTGATTCAGCAAATAAGATAAGCCTCTGGGAGATGGTCTCGCAGGTCATAGGAAACAAGCAGCTTCTATTTCTTATATCAGCAGATACTTTTACCAACGTTAGTTTGTTCACACTTTCCACTTTTGCAATATATTATTTTAAATATATAAGTAACTTTGAAGTCTGGATGACATTTCATACATTGGCATTAAGTATTGTAGCTTTTTCAAGCTCAATAATTTCACCCTTTGTAATAAGAAAGTTTGGAAAGAAAAGAACTTATTTGTTTGCTGTAAGCTGGTCAACTGCAGCTTTTTTAGTTTTACGTGTATTTGGTGCATCCAGCCCCTATATCTATACAGCTATACTCTGTTTATCAGGAATAATCTCAGGAACCGCCGGCCCCATGCGTCAGGCAATGTATATGGATGCTGCCGAATATAGCTACTATAAAACCGGGAAAGATGCCAGCGCCTTTGTAATGTCCATGTTTACCATCCCCATAAAGGTCGGTATTGCCCTTGCTACAACCCTGGCAGGATATGGCCTTGCAATAATCGGGTATGTTCCTAATATGGTCGCAACCCCTGAGTTTACCAGCAATCTTATGGATATAATATGTTTTATTCCTGCTGGCTGTGGTGTCATAGCTTTAATAATAATGTCTTTCTACTCACTGACTGAGACAAATCTCAGCAATTACATGGAGGCAAATAAGTTAAAAAGAGCGGCAGCAAAAACCTGAAAAATATGAAAGAGATCGGAATGATTCATTTACAGGCCTTTCCGTTCCGTGCTGTTTGGATTGAAAACGGTCCCGGGAAGAACAATCTTTATCTGTGTTTGACAGTGTATAATAAATTCAGGATTAAATTAGTAGAATTATCCTCAAAATTTCAAATAGGAGAGTGCAGGAAATGAAAGACAAAAAATACGGAAACCTATTTTTAACAGAACCGGAATTAGTAAACAAACCGAAGATAAAAATGCCCACCAGGAATGCGTACATTGACAGCAAATCACACTTCGGAATAGATCTGAATTTTGCGATGGGATGGAGATATATTAATGAGCCAATGCTTTTTGATCGTATCCCCCATCACCATGAGTTTGATGAATACCTGTGCTTCCTTGGCGGAAACCTTGAGGATATGTTTGATTTTGATGCCACGATAGAATTATCAATGGGAGAGGAAGAGGAAGTATACCTTATTGAGGAAGCTACTGTAGTCTATGTGCCGGCAGGGTTGGTCCATACACCCCTCACCTTCAAGCGGGTTGACAAGCCAGTGCTTTTCCAGCCTGTCGCTTTTTCGGCAGACTATTACAGTAATTCTAATGGTAAGGCGATATTCCATAACAGGAGTCAGGAATGATCTAGTTCCGGAGCACTCCTTTACAAACCGGCATCCAAAGTTTTTAAGCATAGTAGACAAATGGGAAGACCTGTCCATTTTTTTAAGCAATACACAACAACATAAAAGGAGGAGTACAATGAGTTCTATTATCAGTAAAAAGAATCAAACTCGCAGAACATTTTTCAGTGATTTAACAGCATCTACCGCTTTGGCAGCAATGGCAATTGCCCAATTAGGCTCGCCAGGTGCAGCAATGGCGCAAGAGCAAAAAAAACCCTTGGATAATATGCGGATGCCACGTGACCTTCCGCCCTGGCCGAAGGGAACCACCGGCAACAAGTATGACCATCTGTTTTGTACCAAATTGAAAGAGAAACCATTAACAGACACCATACTCAGTCCGACGATCAGTTTCCGTGGTGCCAGCGATCTTCCTGGCGCAGGCATCAATATGGGATTCCGATATTATGTTAAACCTTTCAAGATGGAACTGCAATCACATCACCACGATGTCGACGAATATCTCTTCTTCCTGGGTGCCCAATTACCGGATCTGACTGCCAATTTTGATGCGGAAATTGAAATATTTTTGGGACCGGAGTATGAAAGGCATATTATTACCAAACCCTGCATCCTATATATACCAAGAGGATTCGAGCATAACCCAATGGACATAAAGAGGGTGGGTAAACCGTTACTGTTCATGCCCCTACATCTGGCGCCCTATTTCAACGGATACTATCAAACAGGCTACATGCAATTTATCGGGAATAATAAAATCGATTAGAGATTCGATAGTTAATTATACACCAGGTATAAACCCAGATTGTGAGGTAACGTTATCATTCATTTAGCCTGCAAGTTTTAAAAAAATAGCTGACATTGAAAGGTGTTAAAGTAAAGGAGAATTAAAATTGGAAAGGAACCTCCGGGCCTGCTTGTCCACAGTTCTATGGTAAAACCCGGAGAGTCCTTCCTTAAGGATGAAAATGATGGGGAGAAAAACTTGTCAGGCCAGGTATAAACGCTGAGACTGGGAAGGTTCAGCTAAATCAAAGCGGGGATATCTAAGTAGCGGTAAAGTAATAATGCCATGGAGTATAAACGGCTACTATGAGCGGCTGATCTCCCATATACGTCATTCCACAAAAAGGGAATTCTTATCAATTCAAGGAGTCGCTAATTATGAGCAGAACAATTGATGACCATCTGAAACAAATAAATCCAACAGGGATTGACTGGATAGAGTTGACTGAAAAGCAACAGCTTAAAGTAAGGGAAGAATGGGACGCTGTCGTTTCTGATCCGGGGAATTTATCCTGCGCATGCCCCAATACTTCTTGCGCGAACAATCGTAAATGCAAGAAATGCATCGCATTACACAGGTATTACGACGGTGTTCCGGAATGCCTGAGGCCCCTAGTTGACAAAGTGCAAGCTAGCGTGCCGCAAGAAAAAAAGTATAACGTACACTATAAAATTCAAGCGGATGGCGCGCTGTATGGAATTGTCGATCCCACAGATCCGGATGGGTCGAGAGAGAGACTTATGAAGGCAAATACGCCGGAAAAGATGAAAAAGGTAGTGGAAAAATGGGCCGCGATCATCGCCGATCCGGAGAATACAAAATGCGACTGCCCGAACGTTGATTGTAAGTATCACGGTAATTGTGTGAAATGCGTCGCGTTACATAGATATTACGGCGGATTTCCGCATTGTGTCAGGTATATAATTGACGAAATAGACGCCATCGTAGAAACCCACGGTCAGGCCGAATAATCGAAACGGACAGAAAGCAAAAGAATGAAACCAGCAACCTTATGAATATAATATGTTTATCAATACATTAAAGAATACAGCGAATACAGGAACGTCTCCTTAACCGCCTTAACCATCCCGGAATTTTACAAATCACCTTTCACATTTTAACTCAGATCCCAAAGATTATTTGTTTTGATTCTAGTCACAACTATAGTATCTTACAACTGAGATATTCATTTCCAGATATAATATTTTTTATATTTATTCATATAAAAGTTGATATGATAGCTATTTAAATATTTATAATCTTGGATATTTGCTTGACGGATGTAAACAGCGAATAAATACAATATGCTGTAATATTTATATCATATGATTACAACATGTAGTATTTACGCCTGTAAAGTGAGCAGCTACATTTGTAATTTGAAAAAGCATATATTCTAAATAATATGATTAAAAATATTTTCATTTCTAAAAAATCACTTGTTAACATAAGTTTTTACTTGATTTTCAAATTAATTCCATATATGTAATAAATATCATTGCTTTTATTAACCTGAAAGGAGATAATTACTCATTTATTAACCATCAAAATATTAAATAAGGATTTATTTTGATAACATTATTAACTGGAGTCTATTGAGTAGCATCCCATTTTCTTAATGATAACAGTACATACAAGACTTTTTTAATTCTGTAAGAGGGAGGAACCAATGACCTATAAGAAAAAAATGAACCGACGGAATTTCTTTAAGAATGCATCAGCTGGAGCAGCAGGGTTGGCTTTCGCCAGTGCCTTGCCTGTATTAAACAATTCAAATTCTGCATCTGCAGAGACGTATCCACTGATTGATTTCGCGAAAGGCCCTTCTGACAGTCCTTTGGATACCCAAATTACCGTCAAACCGATCTTTTCGTCTCTCATCCATTCTGATGTCTGGGAGGGACCGTGTCGTGCCTCAGCAGTAGAACCAGCGAAGGAAAAAATCGCTGCCCGGAAAAAACTAAAAAATATTATGGATAATCTTAAAGCCGACTTGAATCCGGATTTTCGGTTACTTGAACCGTTGGTGATAGAATATTCCGAAGACTTCTGGATTAGTCCGGACGATCTTGCCAAATTGGAAAAGGATAGGGATAAAGTCGACGTCTATGTGATTGGCTATGTATCAATGCCCAATTACATTGTTTCGATCCTTGCCGAGACTTTAAAAAAACCGGTTGTTATTTTTTCAGGTCATATAGGAGATTTTGTCACCGCTGATGCCATCGCATACCTGAAATCGAAGGGACTGGAAGGCCATGCGGCTCTCGATACTCAAGAGCTTAATCACATCCTCTCGCTATTTAAAACGCGAAAAACGTTTCAGCAGACCAATATCCTTATTATTACAGATAGAGGCCTTCCTCCCTATCCTGTCCGCAGCGTTATTGATGTGAGTGTGCTTAAAAATAAATTCGGAATAGGCAACCACTTCGTATCCTATCGTGAATTTATCAACACGCTGGAGGAGGTTATAAATAACAAAAAATTGGGCAAGAAAGCGGAAGATAGAGCAAAACAGCTGATTAGAAATGCTGAGGAATCGCATATTGACAAACAATATGTCAAAAGGTCTTTTGAATTTTATTATGCAGTTAGAGAACTAATGCAAAAATATGACTGCAATGCTTTCACAGTAGAATGTTTTGAGCTATGCGCATCGAGATTGGCCGAAAAATACAAGATCACTCCCTGTTTTGTACACACTCTTTTAAAGGACCAAGGTATCGCTTCAGCCTGTGAAGGTGATCTCAATGCCTTGCTCTCGATGAGATTGCTCATGTCTGTAGCAAATAAATCTTCCTTTATGGGCAATCCATATTCATTTGCCAAAGACCGGATCAGCATAAATCACAGTGTTCCAGGCATCAAAATGGCCGGCTATGATCACCCTGATTTGCCCTATGATTTGCGCCATTTTGTCAAGTCCGGATGGGGAACAAAGGTCATGATTGATTTCACCAAGCTTAAGGAAAAGGCCGTCACCCTTGCCCGGATTGACCCATTGTGCAGAAAAATTTATCTCGCCATAGGCGAAATTGTCGGTTGCACCGGTTTCAAAAAAGGTGACTCTTTGTCAACCTTTAGAAAAGCGAATATTAAAATTGACCCAGAAAGAGCAAAATCCATGGAAGACGATATAAGCCTCATCGGCTGTTCCCTGACTGCCCATATTAAAGTCCCCGATGCCGAAGAATCTATGCGAAAACTGACCGATTTCGGAAGTCATTTGTCCATGGTCTATGGAGATTATACTCGGGAGATTGATGAACTGGGCGACATGATGGGTATCGAAGTCGTACATGCAACCTAGACACATTTGTGGGTCTGTTTTTAACTCTTGTTCATAATCTTTTTAAAATATAATCAAGTGTGGTCTTGGCTAATGTTCATTATTTTACAGTGATTTATTGTTGCACTCTACAAAAAGGGGGGCGATATATAAACTGAATAAGGAATATATTACCAGTAAAGGAAGAAAGCGTGACAGGGTACGGCACGGGATCTATTATGCTACTGGTGCTCTGTAAAGCTTGGAATATCCATGGCGGACCTTTCCAAAATGGATGCTAATAATGCAAAAAGAGCTGAAGCAAAAAGTAAATAACCACGCTGATTGGGATTTGAAACTGGAAAGCTCCATCGGTCTCATATCTATCGGGATTTTGAGGATCATTTTTCATAAAAATCATATCAGATTATTTTCTTTAAATGAATAATATCCATTTTTAGAAACGATAACATGGTCAAGGACGGCAATACCCAGAACCAGTCCTGCATCCACTAAACGATTGGTAGTATCAAGGTCCTCCGGCCCTGGTTCCAATAAACCGGAAGGATGATTATGTGCGATAATGATTGAAGCAGCCCTGTCTGATATCGCATCTGCAAAGACCTCTCTGGGATGGATCTGGTTCCTGTTCAGCAATCCTATAGTTATAATCCTGTTACCTATAACCTCATTTGCCCCGTTCAATGTCAGACACAGAAAATACTCCTGCTTTTTGTCTGCTATATGGGCAAGTAGAGGGAAAGCATCCCCTGGTTTTTTAATAGTATTGCTTTCCTTTAGTAAGTGCCTTCTGGCAAATTCAAGGGCTGCCAGTAACTGCCCGGCCCTTGCCAGCCCAATGCCATCAATGGTCAAAAGAGAGTCAATCTCCAGGATCTCCCCGCCTTTGTTCATTTTTTTTAATATCTCCCGGGCAATCCTGATAACGTCTTTCCCTTTGATACCACTCCCCAGAAGTACAGCCAGTAGCTCCACATCCGAAAGGGCTTTGGTGCCTTTGAGTACCAGTTTTTCCCGGGGCCTGTCTAAAGGCAGTCGGTCTTTGATGCATTTTGGTGTCATGTTTTTTCTTTGAAGTTAGAACTAACGATTAGACTCCAGTTCAGCGATATCCCTCAATAATTTTATTACGCTTTTTCTTAATTTTTCGCTTTTTATTTTTCGGAAGAGCTGCAAAAACGATTTTTCTTCTTTGTTCGCAGAAAGGGCTTCTGACAGGTTTGTTTTATCAGGTGAATATTCAATTTTAACATCACTTACGCAGGAGATTTCTTCAATTTCTCTTGTGAATGTTTCCAGTTTTACACCAAGCGCATTGGCCAGTTCCTGCAAACGGCTGACATAAATTTTTGTTGTGCCCTTCTCATATTTCTGAATCTGCTGGAAAGATACATCCATTCTTTCAGCAAGTTCCATCTGAGAAAGACCTCTCTGCATTCTGAGCTGTTTGATCTTCCTGCCAAGCCTCTGATTGATAGATTGAACCATTCTGTGTAAAGATAAATCTCCTTTTCAGTCATTGATACCTCCTACCATATTAACTTATAGGATGCTAACAACTGACAGTAGTATTTAAATGTTGTCAAAATCGCCTATCAGTTGTATTATTCTCACCAATTATCTATTACTGAGGTGTAAATATGACAATAAAAAAGATACTGATTGTTGATGATGAAAAATCTATGAGAACATCCCTTGCCCTGGCACTTAGGTCACCTTCTTATGAAACCAGCCAGGTGGAAAACGGCCTTGAAGCCATTGAATGCCTTCGAAACACATCCTATGATCTGCTAATTACGGATTATGTAATGCCGAAGATGGACGGACTGCAGTTAATGAAAAGAATTAAAAAACAATACCCTTCTCTTCCGGTACTGGTTATTTCCGGTGATGCTCCTGTTCAGAAGTTTATTGAGGCGGGTGCATCGGGATTCCTGCAAAAACCTTTTGATGTTGATGAAATTAAGAATCTCGTTTGCAAACAATTATATAAAAAAAATGACTGTACGAATTAAATAGTGCCCATCCAAAAACTAAAGTTTTTGTTCGGAAGCTGTCAGCACTCAGCGTTCAGCTTTTAGCAAAAAGCTTTTAAAATAAAGACTTAGCTGACGGCTGATAGCTGAATGCTGAAAGCTCCATC
>JASFHE010000075.1:0-15337 GCA_050123415.1 Desulfobacteraceae bacterium
TCTGGAGGCGGTGTGCCATCGGTTCAGGCCTATTATTCTGACTTCTCTGACAACTATTACAGGACTGGCGCCCCTTATGCTTGAAACATCGGAACAGGCCCAGTTCCTTATTCCTGCTGCAATATCCATCAGCTTTGGACTTGCCTTTGGTACTTTGGTAACACTTATTATTATACCTGTTTCATTGTGGATTTTTTCAAAAAGAGAGATATAATGTGCTGATGAACAATAAAAATAAATATTCACATAACTCACTCCGGATCCTTGTTATTGAAGATAATGAGGATGTTGCCGGTAATATAGGTGACTACCTTGAGGATAAAGGGCACATTGTTGATTTTGCCATGGATGGTGTAACAGGGCTTCACCTCGCTGTTACCCAGCCCCTGGATGTTATTGTCCTGGATATTATGCTGCCCGGTATAGACGGATTTTCCATTTGCAGGATACTGCGTGAAGAGACTGAAAAAGTTATACCTGTTTTAATGCTTACCGCTAAGGACACTCTTGAAGAC
This sequence comes from Desulfobacteraceae bacterium, assembly GCA_050123415.1. Classification (GTDB taxonomy): domain Bacteria; phylum Desulfobacterota; class DSM-4660; order Desulfatiglandales; family HGW-15; genus JAAZBV01. The sequence goes on from JASFHE010000075.1 coordinate 516, forward strand.
AAGCTTGAGGGTTTTGACGCGGGTACAGATGATTATATGCTTAAACCGTTTGCGCTTGAGGAACTGGAAGCCCGACTGTTTGCCCTTGTCCGCAGAGCAAAGCCTGATGCCAGGCAAATTATTGAGGCTGGTAAAGTGAAGATAGACTTGAATCAAAGACTGGTAACAAGAGACGGGATACCTGTCAAATTAAACCGGGCAAGTTTTCGTATCCTGGCTGAACTCATAAAGTCGGCACCCGGTGTTGTAACGCGTGAGGACCTGGAGCATGTGTTATGGGGTGATTTCAGGCCCGAAAGTGATGTATTGAGAAGCCATGTTTATTCTCTTCGTAAAGTGTTGGATTATCCGGGTGAAGAATCCATGATAGAAACCGTGGTTGGAGTAGGCTTCAGGATGAGATTGTAAAATGATAAAACCACAAACACTGAATGCACGGATCATCTTTTTTTTCTGCGGGTATCTGACTATTTTGCTTTTAATATATTCATCCGCTTTAATAATTATGTTCAGATTTGCAGAAGACATGGTCTTTAAGCGTCAGCTAACAGAGATTTCAGGCAGTGTTAAAGAACATATGGAAAAATATGGGAAAATGCCTCTTGATCTGCCAAGACACATTTCAGTGTTCCAGGATCTTCCAAGCATTCCTCAACATCTCAGGAGTTATATAATTAGCCGAGAGCCGGGTATCATTGAGATCAATGGAGATGATTTTAATTATCACGCCGCTATTCTTAAGATACAGCCGGGCAACAGGGTGATATATATTTTATATGATACCGGGACCATAGAGGCTAATGAAAGATTCGAATCCATAATAATACTTGCATTACTTGTTCTTACGTCTACTGTGGTCATTATAGGATTACTTCTGGCAAAATCCGTATCAAATCGAATACTTAATCCCATAATAAAACTTGCAAAAGAAGTGGAAGCTTTGGCTCCGGATGATACATCTACCAGATTACACTACACTACTGCAAAAGATGAAGTCGGCACACTTGTCAGAACAATTAATCAGCTATTAGGAAGGATTTCGGAATTTACACGAAGAGAGCGTGAATTTACAGCCCATGCAAGCCATGAGCTTCGGACACCTGTCACAGTGATCAAGGGTGCAGTTGAAATAATTAAAAACAGAAATAATGATACAAAATCCGGGATCAAACAGCCATTGTCACGGGTTGAACGGGCAGTATCCGAAATGGAGAAGCTTATTGAAACCTTTCTTCTGCTTGCCCGTCAAGGGCAGAAACCGGGAGAGGATGAGAGCTGTGATTTGTCTGCCGTGATAAAAAATGTGCTTGATGCATGCCTGCATATCCTGGGAAATAAGCCGGTTGATGTTAACTTAAACATCCCTGATTCCCAGATAGTACAGGCTCCTGCATCACTTGTTTCAATTGCTGTTGGCAACCTTGTACGTAATGCCTTTATGTATACCGGCGAAGGCAAAGTCGATGTGTCTGCATATAATGATCGGGTGGTTATTAAGGACAGCGGGCCTGGAATAGATCCGGCACAGGAAGGCAAGGGGCTTGGCTTGACAATAGTAAAACGAATATGCGAACGCCTGGGCTGGCAATTCAAAATTACCAGTCACAGGAACGGAGGCACTTGTGCGGAGCTTGTTTTTGGATAATACTGGTTTAATTAATATTGTATCATGCAATCGGGAATATATAATTTCCGAATGGGTAGATATTGGCAAAAAGGCCGTTTTGTCAGATTGGAATGGCTTAACAATTTTGTCCATGTCCTGTTTAATATTTTAATCGAAAGTGAAGATTCTTTTTCCGGATACATCCTTTGTTGTCATGCTAATTTCAATCGTCATACCGGTACATAATGAAGCTGACAATATCGGAAAGTTAATCAGTGAACTTAAGAGTAGCTTGCTTCCATCGAAGGACCTCTCATATCAAATAGTAATTGTCGATGATGCAAGCAATGATAATACAGTCATTGTTTTGTCTGAAATAAAAAAGCAAATCCCAAATCTAAAAATTGTTCGGCACAAAGAGAAATACGGGCAAAGCGGCGCCATTGTGACGGGCGTGGAACATGCTGAAGGAGAGTTAATTATTACAATGGATGGTGATGGGCAAAACGATCCGGCAGATATACCGAAATTAATATCCCCATTATTATTTGATGGTGGAAAACGCTGTATGGTGATAGGCTATAGAAAAAACAGAAAAGATTCATTATGGAGGATTATTTCCTCCAGGGTAGCAAATGCTGTACGAACCTTTTTGCTTAAAGATAATACGCGGGATACCGGATGCGGCTTAAAGGCATTTTATAGATCTTCCTTTATTATCCTTCCGTTTTTTAATCATATGCACCGTTTTTTGCCTGCATTATTTAGAATGTATGGTGGCGAGGTTATTTCAGTAGAGGTAAACCATCGTGCAAGAATACAGGGCAGATCCAACTATGGAACCCTTGATCGGCTATGGGCCGGATTGATTGATTTGATGGGAGTCTACTGGTTATGCATGAGAACAAGGAAGATATCTGATCGGGAAATGATTGATGGATGAAAAATGTACTCTTTGGCTTATAGTAGGTTTTATCGGGCAGTTATTTTTTACAATGCGTTTTATTCTTCAATGGATTGCTACCGAGAGAGCAAAAGAGAGTATTATACCTCTTGAATTCTGGTATTTGAGTATAATCGGTTCTCTTTTACTTCTCTCTTATGCCTTATTTCGCAGAGATCCGGTTTTTATTTTAGGACAATTATTCGGGATTATTGTTTATTCCCGCAACATTTATTTTATCAGCCAACGCAAGAAAAAATGAAAATATTTACCGGTATAAAGTTTCCTCTGTTCATGCTGGTTACTGCTGGAACCATAGCCGTTTTGTTCTTACCGTTTTTCCCTATAGATGAGACACGATATCTGACGGTTGCATGGGAAATGAAGCTGAATCATTCGATTGTTCCCCTTTTGCATGGCAGTCCCTATTCGCACAAGCCTCCGTTTTTATTCGCGTTGATTAATTTAGACTGGTTTCTTTTGGGTATGAACGAAAAAACACTTCGTTTCATTCCGGTGCTGTTCAGTTTGTTAAACATATTAATGACCTACAGGATTGCCTTCGTGCTGTGGAAGGATAAAAAAATTGCCTATTATGCAGCTGCCATCCTGGCATCTACAATGATCTATCTGGTTTGGTCTACATTAATTATGTTTGATATTATTCTTACTTTCTTTGTTTTGGTCGGAATATACGGATTTTTATCAGCAACAAGGCATAATTTTAAAACATCATTAACACTTGTTTCTATCTCTATTGGAGGTGGATTGCTGACAAAAGGGCCGGTCGTCTTTGCGCATATCCTTCCTGTAAGCATTTTATATTTCATATGGAAATCAAAAAACAGATCAGAGACAAAGAGATGGTATTCATTGATTTTATTGTCTGTTTTAACAGGAGCAGCTATATCATTACTGTGGGCTTTTCCTGCTGCAATAAAGGGCGGCGGGGCATATAGAGAAGCCATATTCTGGGGACAGACTGCTGATCGTATCGTATCTTCTTTTTCCCACCAGCGCCCAATATGGTGGTATATACCGCTGCTGCCCGGATTGTTTTTCCCATGGGTTTTAGTGAAACCGGCATGGCACGGCTTCTCACAGATCAGGCATGATGAAAGTTATCGTTTCCTTGTTGTCTGGATACTGGCAACAATAGCCATATTTTCATTGATAAGCGGAAAGCAAATTTATTACCTTATTCCAATGCTGCCTGCAGTCAGCCTGCTGATAGCAAAAAATATCCTGTTATTTGACATGAAATTTTCGGAATGTTCCAGGCCGCATTATCCGGTTGCTATATTTTATAGTATAGCGGGTGTTTTGATATTGTGCACGTCATATTTAAAAACCGGGAGTGATTTTGACAGTACCTTGATGGGTTTTGCGGCTATTCTGGGATGTGTGTTTATCTGCCTGGGCAGTATTATCTTTTTCATGAAACCATTATCCATGGATAAGCTGGTTAAAATAATTGCATTGTCGTCTTTAGCTGTTCTCATTACTGTTGTAATTATCGGTTCAGTTAATTTTTTTAATCGGTATGATGTGAGTAGCTTTGCCGGTATTTTAAGAGAAAAACAGGAGGAAGGATATAATATTATCCATTATAAAGAATACGATGGGCAATATCAGTTCCTGGGCCGCCTCACTCAACCGCTAATAGTATTAAGCAATAAAAAAAGTGTCGGTGAATATGCTGAAACCCATAAAAACCTCCTTTTGATAACCTATGAAGAACCTGAAAAAGATATCAATAAAAATGACGTGTTATATCAACAATTATACAGAGGAAAAAAGGTTCTTTTGTTAGGGGAAAAAGGAATACAACATTTCCTGGAGCCTGAGAAATATGGGATTAATAACCGGGATCCAGGAAACATGGTTTGGCACTAATCAGGTGTTCAAAAAAACCGTGTTAACGTCTTTAGCAAGGTTTTGGATTCTCCAGGGGTACTATAACAAATTACACTATCTTTGGACTAATATTGATATTACTGGGATTCGCTTGTCTTGCTCGTCTTTTACCAATCATTTGGGAGGCAAGGACATTGAGATCATGGCCGGCTACAAAGGGTACGGTCATATCCAGAGGGAAGCGAGAGCCCTCGGATGTTCATGGCCAATATTCGATATAACTACACTGTCAATGGCATCATATACGAATCGGATAGGATCACTGTGGCTGATAGGGCCTATTTTTTGTCCATCCAGAAATTGCCTCTTTCTGGATAGACACTACCTAATAAAAATCTAATATACTTATTATGGACCGGGTTCTCGATTTGCCGGATATTTAATTTTTTTGACAGAGGTATTATAGGATGCTCCCTTTTATGAATAAAATGTCCTAAAAAGCTATTTTTTTTGGCTTTTCAGATTAGACTTTTCTAAAAATGTTATGTATTGGAAATGTCCTGCTATTTATGGAACTTATGTTAATGGTTATAATGTAAAAAGAGAACGTCTGAGTAGATGAAATAGAAGAAAATTAAAGCATATGGTCGCCGGGCAACTACACATTTTCCTCGATAGTACCTTGTGTGCTCTCTGTTGCGTCTTCTCTATAAACTATATGAATGAACGAATTATATACCTGGATTTATAGGGAAATTCTATTTGACAATGGAAATCTATACATATATATCAATATTGTAATATAGTCATTTTTAAGGATTAGAAATAATCTGCAATTTTGAATAATAAATAGTTATTCACAGTTATCTACTAACATTTTGAATCAAGTTGAAACGGTTTCTTAATTATAATCTTTTTTTTTCCGGTAAACTGGAAAGCACTTTTACAGACGACGAGTAGATACTGGCTAACTGGGGAAGAACTATACTTCATCATTCGGGGCACAATGCTGTCTCCTGCATGGATGTTTCTTCTGAAGACCTTTGAAGTTTTCATATCCAAGTCAGATGAATTCGTTCTGGTCATTTACAAAATAAACCGTTGAATAAACAGTATGTAGCTGTTCTATAAAATTAGTTTTATCATTTGACCATACTATCCATACTTCAATGAGCAGAAAAGAGACAGGGTAAGAAATATGGGTTAAATCAGCTTATTGTCATAAAATCCGTAATTTCCGGGATACTATACCGGGATTAAGTTGTTGGTCGGTAAAGAATATATGAGTCTGAAAAATGGACAAAAGCCCAGTGTTCTGGTGGTTGATGATGACATTTCCTTTTGCCGGATACTATGTGATGCATTTAGTGTCCATGGATATGATGTATCTTTTTCCCGGTATCTTGAAGATGGAGTTAAAAAGGCATGTTCTGACCCGGTAGATGTTGTTTTCCTTGATGTGCATCTGCCTGACGGCAACGGATTAAGTAAAATTCCTAATATTTTAGCAGCGCCTTCACAGCCTGAAGTTATAATTCTCACGGGTACTGCCGAACCTGACGGAGCCGAGCTGGCTATCAATAACGGCGCATGGAATTATCTCCAAAAACCGGTATCCTTAAAAAATATTTATTTACAGCTAACCCGTGTGCTTCAATATAGGGAAAAAAAACTGGCAGCTTCATGCAGGCCTTTATTAAATCGTGACGGTATTATCGGTAAAAGTCCTCAAGTGAGTAACAGCCTGCTCCGGATTGCAAGTGCCGCCTATTCTGATGTAAGTGTTTTGATAACCGGAGAGACAGGTACCGGGAAGGAATTGTTTGCCCATGCCCTTCACCATAACAGCCAGAGAGCAAAAGGCAGTTTTGTGATAGTTGATTGTGCTGCAATGCCTGAAACACTGGCCGAAAGTGTGCTTTTCGGACATGAAAAAGGATCATTTACCGGTGCTGACAGATGGCGGGACGGACTAATTAAACTGGCGGACAACGGAACACTTTTTCTGGATGAAGTGGGTGAAATGCCTTTGTCTCTTCAAAAGGTCTTTCTTCGCGTCTTGGAAAGCAAAAAATTCCGGCCGATCGGCCATAAAAGAGAAGTATACAGTAATTTCCGGACAGTAGCGGCTACTAATCAGGACTTGGATGAAATGGTTCAAATGGGACTTTTCCGTTCCGATCTTCTATTTCGTCTTCGCGCCTTCAGCATTGAACTGCCTCCCTTAAGGACAAGAAGGGATGATATAAGGGAACTCGCCATTGATTATATAGCCCGTAAATGCAAAGATTATAATATTGAGCAAAAGGGATTTTCACCGGATTTTTTTGAGACTCTTAATCTGTACGATTGGCCCGGCAATATTCGCGAATTGAACCATGCCATGGATATGGCTATTGCCGAAGCCCGGCAAGAACCTATTCTTTTCGCCCGTCATCTTCCAACCTATCTGAGGGCAAAGGTAACGCGGAAAAGAACATCTGAAATCACAAATCACACAGCATTCGATGATACTTATTATACTGAGAAAATATCTTATGAAGCTAAAAATGATTTCCAGGGGCTTCCGCCCTACAGAGAGTTTCGTCAGGCTGTTCTTGATGACGCGGAACGGTCTTATCTGCAAAGCCTGATGGAAGCAGCGGGAGGGAATCTGAAACAGGCTCAAAACCAATCTGGTCTGGGGCGTACCAGACTTTATACCCTCCTGAAAAAACATCATATGATTAAGAACCGATAGCTGTAAGTAATATTCCTTATTTATAAAAGCCGTTCACTTTTTCTGAACATGCAAGTCCGCCCTTTATGAACAAATCTGTTCATCTTTTCCGAATTTCTTAAATTTTTGTATATCCTCCTGTTATTGGTGTTAATGTGCAACTATCCGAAATTCCATTTGAAAACCTGCAATATAATTCAATGGCATACATCTTGATAAATGGCATTCATGCATCTGTTAATAAATGGGCGGGGCAATATTTTACATGAAAATATTAGTTTACATTGAGAAAGGTACGGATGCCGGCAAACGGCTGGAAAAGGCAATAGAAATGATGTCAAGTAATACTGAAATGACAATCGTTAACACAATCACGGCTATTAAAAGAGAGTTACGTGTTCCCAGAATCCCGCCAAAACCTGCCGTTATCGTCTTGCTTGCCGAAGATATCCGTAGACTCAACGATCTGTTTGCCATGAGGGTCCTTTTTCAGGATATACGAATAATCCTTATTTTACCGGATGATAAAGAAGAAACCCTTGCTATCGGCTATCAGTTATATCCCCGGTATCTTTCATACACACACAGCGACTTTTCAGATGTGAAAATGGTCATGGAGAAAATGATCAGTAAGGATACCTTAAAACCGGAAGGAGTAAAATTTTGATGGCTGACAACTGTATAAGGTTTTGGATTACGTTAAGAAGAACAGAAAATATAAAAAAATCAGGAGAATGAAACAATGGTCAGTTTGAAAAATATTAAAATGAAACCCAAGCTTATTGGTCTTTTTCTAACAGTTGGATTAATACCCATGGTGTTTGTAGGCTGGTGGAGCAGCAACAAGGCCACCGAAGCGTTAATGAAAAAATCCTATGATGCATTGACCGCTGTCCGGGAGATAAAAAAATCGGAAATAGAGAAATTTTTTAAGGAAAACCAAGGTGATATGGGCGCCCTGATAGAAACAGTCTCAACACTAAGGTCCGAGGCTTTCAAAAAAATAAAAGCCGTACAGGAAGCCAAGAAGGCGCGTATTCTTGAATACTTCAATAACATGAAGGAGCAGATCAGTACCTTGAGGTCTGATCCTTTTATAGTGAAAGCGCTTGCTGACCTGACGAATGCCTATGAAAAGGGCGGATATAAAGTTAATACACCTGCATGGGAAGCCGCTCTGGATGTCTATGACGCGCGTTTAAAAGATATCCAGGCAAATCACGGATGGTATGATCTTTTCCTTGTCAGCAGGAATGGCAGTATAGTTTACACCGCCGCCAAAGAGCCGGATCTTGGAATGAAAATTACCGGAAGCCAGTTAAATAATCAGGGCATCGGAAAGGCATTTCAGTATGCCTCCCGTATGAACGCCGAAGATGTGGCACTGGCTGATCTGGAACCATATGCTCCTTCAGATGGAGTGCCTGCCGGATTTGTGATGATTCAGATCCGGAATGGAACCGGACAGCTCAATGGATATCTGGCCATTCAAATACCATATAAAAAGATAAATAATATAATGATGCAGCGCGAAGGTATGGGAAAAACCGGAGAGGCATATCTGGTGGGGCCGGACAGGCTGATGAGATCCGATTCTTTTCTGGACAAAGAAGGCCATTCCGTGGAAGCTTCTTTTAAAAACAATAAAAAAATCGATACTGAGGCAGTACAGGGGGCATTATCGGGAAAAGAGGCGCAGAAGATCATCATTGATTATAATGGCAACTATGTTTTATCTTCATGGACCCCCGTAGAACTGGGGAACGGAATCCGCTGGGCATTGATAACCGAAATCGATGTGGCTGAGGCTTTTTGCCCGGCGGATGAGGATGGTAATGAATTTTTTGCAGATTACACAAAGCTGTACGGCTATTATGATCTGTTTTTAATTAATCCGGACGGGTACTGTTTTTATACGGTGGCAAGAGAAGCGGATTATCAGACCAATCTCGTAAACGGCAAGTATGCAGATTCCGGACTTGGTAAATTGATCCGCAAGGTTTTCGGATCCAGGCAGTTTGGAATAGCTGACTTTGCACCTTACGCTCCGAGTAAAAATGAGCCCTGTGCATTTATAGCGCAACCAGTGCTTAATAATGGTAATACGGAGCTTATCGTTGCGCTCCAGATTTCACTTGAAGCCATCAACAACATCATGCAGCAGCGTGACGGGATGGGGCAGACCGGTGAAACCTATCTGATAGGTCCTGACAAGCTGATGCGCTCCGATTCATATCTTGACCCTGAAAATCATTCGGTCAAGGCTTCTTTTGCCAATCCTGACAAGGGAAAGGTGGATACCGAAGGAGCAGAAGAAGCGTTGAAGGGAAAGAGCGACGCCAAAGTAATCATAGATTACAATGGAAACCCTGTACTCTCAGCATATACTCCGGTCGAGGCGGGTGGATACACATGGGCTTTGCTGGCTGAAATCGACGAAGCAGAGGTCCGGGCTCCGGTCAGACAGCTGCTCATGGCCATAGTGATAGCAGGGCTGATTCTGGCTGCACTTATTGCGGTTTGCGCGTTGTCCATTGCCACAGGAATAGCCAATCCTCTGGTTAAAGGAGTAAAGCTGGCTGATACGGTTGCAAAAGGAGATCTTTCAGCCACAGTAGATATCGATCAGGAGGATGAAGTCGGCATACTGGCGAAAGCCATGAATAAAATGGTTTCCAATCTGAAAGATACGGCGCAGGCAGCGGACCGGATTGCCGACGGCGATTTGGCAGTAGATGTAAAGGTGCAGTCTGAAAAGGATATTCTGGGAAAGGCGCTCCTGAACATGGTGACTAAACTGCGTGAAGTAGTATCTGACATAAAAGTCGCGGCCGGCAACGTGGCGGAAGGGAGTATGCAGATGAGCTCAACCTCGGAGGAGATGTCACAGGGAGCAACCGAACAGGCTTCGGCGGCTGAAGAGGCTTCCTCTTCCATGGAAGAAATGGCCGCTAACATAAGGCAGAATTCGGATAATGCACAGCAGACCGAAAAAATCGCCCAAAAGGCTGCCGAAGATGCGAGAGAAGGCGGTATGGCGGTTACAGAGACTGTAGGCGCGATGAAAAAGATTGCCGAGAAAATAACTATTATTGAGGAAATAGCCCGGCAGACGGATTTATTGGCTCTTAATGCAGCCATTGAAGCCGCCAGGGCAGGAGAACATGGTAAAGGGTTTGCAGTGGTGGCATCAGAGGTCAGAAAGCTTGCAGAACGCAGCCAACGGGCCGCTGGCGAGATCAGCAACCTTTCAGGGAGTAGTGTGGAGGTGGCGGAGAAGGCCGGAGAAATGCTTAGCCGTATGGTTCCGGATATTCAGAAAACCGCCGGGCTGGTTCAGGAGATCGCTGCTGCCAGTAATGAACAGAATGCCGGTGCCGTACAGATCAATATGGCTATACAGCAGCTGGATCAGGTGATACAGCAGAATGCGTCAGCCTCGGAACAGATGGCTTCTACTGCTGAAGAGCTCTCTTCACAGGCTGAACAGTTACAAGGCACAGTTGCTTTTTTCAGGGTTGATATTAAAGATAACAGAGCAATTGGACACAGTGACTGTATGGCCTCAGTACCAAAAAAAACAATACATACCGGAACAGTTAAAACAGATGCCGAAAAAGAATCAACAGGGGAAATTGTTTTTACGGAGCAAAACAGGAACTGCCGAACATCCTGAAAAACTATAAAAGGCATCGATCTTAAATTGAGTAATGATGAAGACGCAGATCCTTTGGATCATGGTTTTGAACAATGCTAACAGAAACGGGGGTGAAGGAAAATAATGCCGGATTCAAGGATTACAGAGGATAAGAATACTATGGAAGAATCAATTGTAACAAACGCGGGACTATACCTGACATTCAGGCTTGGAGAGGAGATATTTGCCATTGATGTATCAAAAGTAAGAGAAGTGCTTGATTTAAGCCCGATTACAAAAATACCTCAGGCCGCTGAATTTATGCGGGGGGTGATTAATGTGCGGGGCAGTGTTGTTCCCGTAGTGGATATGAGGATGAAGTCCGGTATGCCGCCAATGGAACAAACAATGGACTCCAGGATTGTGGTCATGGAAATTTCCATGGATGAGAAGACGATCATATTGGGCGCACTGGCAGACTCAGTGTACGATGTAAGAGAAATAAGCCTTGCCCAGATTGATCCGGCCCCTCAGATAGGATCTTTTAGTGAGAGAGAAATTATTAAGGGAATTGGAAAACTGGAAGATGAATTTGTTATAATTCTGGATATTGATCTTATATTTTCGTCCGAAGAAATTGACGGCCTTCAGATTGCTGATGAGCATGATGTATCTCATGAGGCTGAAATTGGCGCTCTGCCTGCATAATTGGATCAGATTCACATTCTTCCGCGACGCCTTTATGTATATTGGTGAAGGTAAAATTGAGATATCAACTTGTATAAACCGGGCGGCTGTCAGGGACAGCAGCCCGGTATCCAATGAATGGGACAAAGGGAGAAGTTGTCAGGATTTAAAACAGGCGTCCTTAAATCTGATGGCATAACAGTACCCCATTTTTCACATGATTTTCTTTCAACAGAGCTTTTCTCTTCGGAATGCGCTATGCCTGTTATACTTTTCAACATAGAATCTGTTAATAATTTTTTTGGCCTTATCTTTCTTTCCCATTAGAACGTATGTCTCCGCAAGTGCCCCCAGTATCCGGGCAGCCCTTTCATAGGCGTTCCTGTGCTGGTTTGATACGATATGATCAATCCGGTTTTTTCCGATTTTTTCTGCCCAGAGAAGAGCGTCCTCTGCCTGCGATTTTACATTTTTATTTTTACCTAATCCCTTTAATATTTCCGAATAAAATGATGGCCTCGTTCTATCGTTCAGTATAATATCTCCCGAATATATCGATGTTTTATCAGCGTAATTTTGTAAAATATTTATAACAGTCCCGGCCTTGTCCGAATAATCAGTGAGAATAAATAAAACCGCACCAAAAACAACACCTGCAATACTGCCATAAGACCAGCCGATACTTTTTTCATTTGCAGCCAGTGCAACTGCTTCATCCAATTTACCCGCCATTAAAATGCTTCTTGCATATAACTCTTTTTCTTTCTCATCAGCTTTTAGATCCTTTAAAAAATTGATAACCTTGTCCAGTTCATTATCCCGTTCGTTTTGTTTTATCGCTTCTTCCATGAGATCAAGCAGGTTACGATCATTAAAACAGGAAAAACTTAAAAAATAAATCATGAACCACGAAATACACGAAACACACGAAAAAATACTTTATAAAGATGAGTGTTATAAAATACAGGGTGCTGTGTTTGAAGTATACCGTGAAATGGGTAACGGGTTTTTAGAAGCAGTTTATCAGGAATGCCTTGAAAGAGAGTTTGCTAAACAGGCTATTATTTTCCTGGCACAGATTGAACTCCAATTGACATATAAAGAAGAACCATTAAAGCAGACATACAAACCTGATTTTATATGTTATGAAAAAATTATAGTTGAATTGAAAGCTGTTAAGAAGATTGCACCGGAACATAAAGCCCAGCTTATAAATTACCTGAAGGCAACCGGGCTCAAACTTGGGATGCTGGTTAATTTCGGGCATTATCCAAAGGTGGAAATTGAAAGGATATTATTATAGAACCACGAAACACACGAAATACACAAAAAATTCTTTTAAATACAAAATGTTTTTAACTTTCGTGCCTTTCGTGTGTTTCGTGGTTAAAATGTTTTTAAAATGGATACAGACACCTGAATAATCCAATACATCACATTTGAACATACACGTTAATCCGGAGTTGAAATGAATAACAGAGAACTTGTTAATTTTATATGACAATATTTTAAAAAGTATAGCGAATATACTGCATAACAAGGTGATAATTTAATTCGAGCCATAGCATGAAATACAGAAAAACAACCGATGATGAACTTACCCTTATTATAGATGAGGGTGAAGGCTATATGCTTGAGTTTAAAAGAAGCGTCAACTCAGATCTTCCAAAGGAGCTTGTTGCATTTGCCAATGCTTCGGGAGGGCGTGTTGTTATCGGTATTGATGATATTGGTAAAATTGCAGGGCTTGATATTTCAAATGACGCAATATCAAAAATAGAAGATATGGCCTTATCCTGTGACCCACCGGTTGTCATCAAAATTGAAAAACTTCAAAAACATAAATTGCTGGTTATACATATCCCTGAAAGTGCAAATCGACCACATCGATGCAGTAAGGGTTTTTATCTCAGGAATGGCGCCAACTCTCAAAAAATGAGCACAGCCGATATTACCGCATTTATCCAAGCGGAAGGTAAAGTCCGGTTTGATGAACAGCTAAAGACCGATCTTGACTGGAAGAAGGTACTTAATGAAAAGCGGCTTAAACACTTTTTAAACCTTTCCGGAATAACAAACAGAGGAAATAAACAAGACCTGCTGTTTAATCTTGATGCAGGTGATTTTAAAGATAATGAATTTTATTTTAACCAGGCAGGGATACTCTTATTCAGTAAAACACCAGTTAAACACATCTTTCATTCCAGTGTGGTGTGTGCGCTTTTTAAAGGCCTTAACAAAACGTACATTCTTGATAGAAAAGAGCTTACAGGAAACCTCCTCGAAAACGTTGAAGATGCAATTATATTTCTTAAAAAACATCTTCAGTTACGCTGGGAAATAACCGGTGAAAGTCTGCAGCGTAAAGAAATCCTGGAACTCCCGGAAGTAGCCCTGCGTGAGGCTCTGGTAAATGCAGTATGCCACAGGGATTATCTTGAGCAGGGTGCGCAGGTTATGGTTGAAATCTATAATCCCGGTGGTCTGCCAAAGGACTGCCTCCAAAAGATTTTGGTAAAAGAAGTATATGCAGAAATCCTTTAATTGCATCACTTTTACTGAGGTGTGAATATATAGAAAGAATGGGAACCGGCATGGACCGGATACACGACGCACTGAAAGACGAACACTGCCCTCCTGTTGATATTCGTTATAATACAATGTTTACCCTTGAATTTAAGCGGCCCACATATTTAAAACAAAAAGATAGTGAAGAAACCAGGGTAAAAACGCCGGGGAAAACGCCTTTACAAATACTGGAAATTCTTAAAGAACAACCAGCACTTTCAATCCCGGAAATAGCAAAATTAATCAATAAATCAGACTCTGCTACACAACGTGCAATCCGTAAACTGAGAGAATTTGGATTAATTACCCGTATAGGCCCGGATAAAGGCGGATACTGGCAGGTCCTTAATAAGGAAAACGAATAAAAATTATGCCGCTATTATTATCATATAAAGCCAGAAGCAGCTGTTTCATATGTTAACGCATATCGTGAAATGTGGGATGAGAACAGGCCGGAGATTCAGAGTTAAAGTGACAGAACTTTTTCATAAAGGTGTTAAATTAAATGCAGAAACTACCGGTAGAACTCAATAAAGATGAATACAGCACTAAAATTATCCCGGGAGGATAAACTGTTAAGGATTGAAGGATAAAATAGAAACAGAAAAGCAGCCCTGTTGCTGTTAAAAAGGGGCAAAATGAAGTCATTGTGTAAGGATACTCGGTATAAAAATAACTTGATATATCTTTTTACCAGGCTCTAAACATAGTTCGTCATTCTCCGACTTGATCGGAGAATCCAGTTGTTTTTGGCTGGTGGCTTTTGAATCTGTCAATAATGAAGGTCTGACCCCATTGGCTCCAC
>JASFHE010000076.1:0-15229 GCA_050123415.1 Desulfobacteraceae bacterium
TAAGTGTTACCCTTTTTGAAAAAACATCGTTAATTCAGTTAGTTAATGATTCAAAATGCATAAACATAAAGCAACAATCAGATAACCAGTTGAAATTATTCGATTGTTAACCGGACATTAGTGATTAAGACTGATTTGAAAAAATATAACATAAAAAAGTATAAAGGATATGACAGACAGGTTTAAAGAAATATTTTTAACCTTCAAAGTAAAAAACTACTTGGTATTGTACTGGAGCGAATCATGAAAAAAATATGTATAATATATGACAGTGTATCTGGATTAACTGCCGAAATCGCGGATTTACTTAAGAATAAATTATCAGGAAATTCCCATGCCGTAAATATAATGTCGATTTCAGCGAATTGTGATTTAAATGATTTTGATACTGTAATTATCGGAAGTCCTATGAGATTTGGCGGTTTCACATCCGGAATGCGAAAATTCATAAAGAAAAATAAAGACACATTAAAAGACAAACAGATTTTTATCTATATCACACTCCTCTATATTACCAGAATTGATAATAAGTCTGCTTTCGAAATACCATGTTATATTGATTCGTCATTAAACATCCGGGAGATTGAAAAGAATGATGCATCATCAATGGATCTTAGCCATTCATTGGATTATTATCATAATAAACTGGGCGATCATCTTCAAAGTATTCAACCGCAGGGTGCCGCTTTCTTTAACGGAAGACTTATCATAAAAAAACTGCCTTTATTTGAAAGGCTCTTTATGAAACTGGTGATTCGCCTGACAACTAAAGAGAAAGAGGGTGATTTTATAAATCAGGATGCAGTCAGGGAATGGGCCGAAAATGTATCCTCTCAGATGCAATAAAGTTTGTTGATATTCGTTAATTATGACTCAAGTTTCGCAGTAATTTTCGATATGCAATGAGAAGGAAGTGATATGCTATTTCCCAATAATATGGAAAGTCCAACGGTGTAACTTTAGCTATGAGTACATTTGGAAAAAAACCATCAGGAACTGTCACTGAAATTGCTTTTTTACGTGCTCTTGCCTCTATTGATAATAGAAAAGAAATAAGAGGGGATGATACCCTCGCTGAATTATTTCTCCCTGAAGATATCAAATTATCACTTGACAAACCTTCTCAACTTAAAGAGGTAACCAACACCCGACCCGGCCTTTATGAATATATCATTGCCCGAACAAAATATTTTGATAATAAAACAGGCACTATTTGATAATACTTCCCAAATTGTCATTTTAGGTGCCGGATATGACACCAGACCTTATCGTTTTATTAACCTCAAAAGACAGCAGGATATTTGAAGTTGATGTTCACACAACACAACAACGCAAAAAGGCCATATTGGAATTATCAAATATCACAATACCTGAAACACTTGTATTTGTTCCGACTGATTTTAATAAAGGAGAGCTAAAAGAGGTTCTTTCAAACGCAAACAATCTTTAAAATCCTATGGAAAATAAAAACAATCCGTATCTTGCCCGTATATATTTCTACGCAGGGCATGCATTATTTTTAGGCACTATGGCGAAATCGAAGCTTCATAGTCATCATGCTATAGAAATTGTTATAGGCAACAAAAAGCCGGTAAATCTCATAACTGAAAACACAAATTATGAAGATTATGTCTTACTGATCAGGTCTGATATTCCTCACACCGTGATAAATGCGGAAAAAGAGATGATCCTTATTATCCTGGATCCTGATACAGACCTCGCACAAAAGCTTGCTGCAGAATACCTTGCTAATACCGATGTTGCATCTCTTAATATAAAAAGAGACATTTCCGTTATTGATTGTTATTTTTCTGATCCGTGCATTGAAAACGCCATCGGGATATATAATTCGGTTATCGCCTCGCTGGGGATCACTGAGAAGGTGAATGTTGACAAAGACGAACGAATCGTGATGGCTGTCGATTACATACGAAACCTCGAAGTAAAAAAATGCTCTACAAAGGAAATTGCTGACCATGTGGGTTTGTCCGAAGGACGTCTGACCCACTTATTTAAAGAACAGCTTGGCATCCCTGTAAGAAAATATCTGCTGTGGCTGAGAATTATAGATGCCATGAATGTGATGATTGAGGGTAAATCCCCCACATATGCTGCTCATGAAACTGAATTTGCAGATTACGCGCACCTGAGTAGAAGTTTCTCCACAATGTTCGGCTATTCTGTCTCCACTTTTTTTAATTTTATTAAATTCGTTAAAATCGAAACTGCCCTCTAAATTTCCTTTTAAAAAAAACAAATAGCCGGTTTATTCATGAAATCAGCATTAAAATTCAGTAAATAATACAAGAAACATCGGAGGAGTACTATATGGAAATCAGACTCAATGCCGGCAGTGGGAATTCATTATCAACCAAGGTGTTTTTCAGCGATGAAAAAGGATTTGAAGTTGCCTCGGTAATTGTTATGGGCAAAAAAGACGCAGTTCTTCTTGATGCCCAGTGGACACTGTCAAATGCCCATCGTATTATTACCGAGATACTGGAAACAGGAAAAAACCTTACAGCTATCTACATCTCTCACGCGCATCCGGATCACTACTTCGGGGTCGGCATTATAGCCGAGGCCTTCCCTGACGCCCGTGTAGTCGCCATCTCCTCGGAGGCCGAAATTATTAATGAACAATTCTTCGGCAAAATGGAGGTCTGGGAAGAACAGATTGGTGCTCATAATGTATGCAGAAAAGAAGCGAATGTTGAATCTTTAAAAGAAAACTGCATCGAACTGGAAGGACATCGCTTAGAGATAATCTCCAAAGTAATGGGGGACATGAAATATAACACCATGGTCCGGATACCATCCATTAAAACCCTGTACGCAAGTGATGTCCTTTTCAACCAGGCCCATGCCTTTACCTGTGAACTGACTGAAGATGAACGAAAGCAGTGGATAGCAGACATCGATAAAATAGAAAAAATGGGTGCGGAAATTATAATCCCCGGCCACCAGAAGCCGGGAATGCCCTTCGATAAAAGTTCACTTGATTTTACAAGGGAATACATAGTTGCCACAGAAGAAGAGCTGGCAAGAACCGAAAGTGTGGGTGATTTTTACTATGCCATGGATAGAAGATTCCCTGAAGCCAACCTCGGCGGCTTAAGTAATGAAATGAATGCAAATGTGTTTAAGGGAGGCAGGGACTGGCACTGGCGGGACATGTAATACCTAATCTTGTTGAAATAAGGAGGATAGATCAATGCAGTTAGAAGGGACAGTGGCTTTAATAACAGGAGGAGGGGCTGGTATAGGTGCGGCCATATCGGAAAGGTTTGTTAAAGAAGGCGCCAGGATAGTTATTACAGGCCGCCGAAGGGAGGTACTTGAAAGCATGGCCGGGATACTTCCGGCAGGCAGTGTCGAGATATTCGCCGGTGATGTTTCTAAAGAAGATGATGTTAATGAAATGGTAGAGACTGCTGTTAAATTCGGTGGCAGGCTCGATGTCCTGGTAAACAATGCAGGTATAAGTATGATTGGTTCCATAACTGATATTCCAATGGATAACTGGCTTAAAACCCTGTCCATTAACCTGACAGGTCCTTTTATGATGATGAAGGCAGCCATTCCTCACATGAAAGAGGCAGGAGGCGGCTCCATTATCAATATCGCATCTGTCGGCGGCTTAAGATGCCTTCCTGAAAGGCCTGCCTATTGTACAACAAAGGCCGGGCTTATTATGTTGACCAAACAGGCAGCAATGGATTATGGAAAATATAAAATACGCTGCAACGTTGTATGCCCCGGAGGTGTTAAGACTGAAATGACAGAAGCCGATTTCGGACAGGTCGGAAAGATGATTGGAATGGAAACAGATGCTTTTATCAAAGAAATATCTTCGGAAATGCCATTAAAACGGTTTGCGGATATCAATGAAATGGGCGGAGTCTGTACATTTCTGGCAAGTGATGATTCATCCTTTATGACCGGAGCAGAACTTGTGGTTGACGGTGGTACGGCTATTGTTGATGTGGTAGGTGCAGGTATTTCCGGTGCGGTAAGAAGATCGGGTATTTGATTACAGGAGAACCAATTGAATAAAAAGACAGCAGTTATTGCGTGCGCGGTTCTGGCCGTTGATATAAAACACAGTGCAAAAAATTCAGGGCTGGATTTTGATTATACTTTTCTTGAGGCCGGGTTGCATAACAATCCAAAACTATTGAAGGAAAAACTTCAGGATGCAGTTGATGCGATCTCCTCATCCGGGATTTATGACAGGATCATTGTCGGGTACGGCATCTGCGGAAAAGGCACTGTAGGTGTTAAGGCCCGAAATATACCCCTGGTATTTCCAAAGGTCCATGACTGCATAACGCTGTTTCTTGGCGGGACTCAGGCCTATAAAACCCAGTTTAAAAAATATCCGGGCACATTTTACCTGACAGCAGGCTGGATCGAAGAAGGAATCGAACCAGAATCACAGAGGGGGCAATACACCTATTTTGGTAATCAGAAGCTTGAGTTCAATGATCTGGTAGGAAAGCATGGGGAGCTGGCAGCCAGGAAGACATTTGATTTTCTAAACACCTGGCAGAAAAATTACCAGCGTGCCGCCTATATTGAAACAGGGGCAAAGTCTTCTAAAAAATATGAGGACATGGCGAAGGGAATGGCCGAACTTTTTCACTGGCAGTATGAGAAAATCAAAGGAAGTCAGGACCTTATTCAAAAACTGATCACCACGGAAGAATCCACTGACGAAATTCTTTTTGTTCCGCCCGGCTATGTAACAGGTTTTGATCCTGTTCAGGAGAGCCTGAGCGCCAATCCTGTCACAGGATTCCAGCATCAAAAGGGAGAAGGTATTTCAACAGTCAACCTTGGCCCTTCAGAAGATGAAACCGGAGAATACATAAAAATCGGTATGGGGATTGATGCGGGGGGAACATATACCGATGCTGTTGTCTATGACCTTGAAAAAAATCTTACCATCTGTAAGGCAAAGGCACTGACCACTAAATGGGATTTTACCGTGGGCATCAGGAGGGCCATGGAAAAGCTGGACCAAAGCTATCTTCATGATATAGAACTGGTCTCCCTGTCCACAACCCTTGCCACCAATGCCATTGTTGAAAACGAAGGCCAGAAAGTGGGACTGATACTTATGCCGCCCTATGGACTTGATGTTACAAAAGATATCTTCTACCAGCCAAAATCCATTGTGCAGGGGCAGCTTGAAATATCCGGCAGGGAGATCATTCCCATAAACCCGGATGAAATCAGATCCATCGTTAATCAAATGATTGAAAAACATCATGTAACGGCCTTTGCTGTATCGGGCTATGCAGGTTCTGTTAATCCTGAACATGAGCTGCTGGCGAAAAAAATTATACAGGAAGAAACAGGCCTTTTCGTCTCATGCGGACATGAACTGTCTGATACTCTTAACTTCCAGATCCGGGCTGTAACTGCCGTGCTCAATGCAAGGATTATCCCGAGGCTTGCAAGCCTGCTTCTTGATCTTGAAAAGGTTCTTAACGGATATGGTATTAAGTCACCTGTTGTTGTAGTAAAAGGGGACGGAACCCTGATGAGTGCAGAGATGGCAAAAAAGCGCCCGGTTGAAACCATCCTTTCAGGGCCAGCCGCGAGCGTTGCAGGGGCGAAACACCTGACAGGAATTGATGATGCCATGGTAGTGGATATGGGTGGAACGACTACAGACACTGCTGCCCTGTCCAAAGGTATGGTAAGCCTGAATGAACAGGGCTCAAATGTAGGCGGTCACAGGACCCATGTAAAGGCCCTTGATATACGTACATCCGGTCTTGGCGGTGACAGTCTGATCCTCTTTAAAAATAGAAAATTTTACATTGGTCCCAAAAGGGTCGCGCCTATTGCCTGGCTCGGGCAGTACTATGCGGGTACAGATACTGCCCTTAGATATATAAACGATAATCTTGAGAAATTTACTCTCTCCGCCATGACTATGCAGATACTGGCCAGGACAGGTGATATTAGGTCTCTACGACTCACATCGGTAGAAGAAAAGATCGTCTCCCTTCTGGAACAAAGGCCCTATTCTATCGAAGAACTTGTCCCTCTCACCGGTGTCCTGTCCGAATGGACTTTGCCTTTGCAGCGCCTTGAAGAAAACTTTATCATTCAAAGATGCGGCCTTACATTCACGGATCTTCTCCATTTAAATGGCCGGTTTGAGAAATGGAACACAAACGCTGCCGAACAATATACGGGATTCTATTCATTTTTAACCGGGCAATCTGTCCCTGAGATGATTGATCATCTCCTGGATCTGGGCGCAAAACAACTCTCCCTGGAATTGCTTAAACACCGGCTGGATGATGTGGATTCGGATGAGCTTGATGATTCTCCCGCCTGCAAAACCCTGATTCATCACCTGTTAAATAAACAGCATCCCAATTATGAGGTGGCAATCAACCTTAATCACCCGGTGATAGGCATTGGCGCGCCCATCCATTTTTTTCTGCCCGAGGCTGTAGTACCTTTAAAAACAGAAGCCATTATTCCAAAAGACGCTGACGTTGCAAACGCTATCGGAGCAATCACCAGTCAGATATCTATACGTAAGCAACTGGGGATAATACCTGATGAAAGTTACGGTTTTATTGTGGAAGGGGTTTCAGGCACTCATCAATTCAAGGATTTTGATGATGCAGACAGGTTTGCCAGGGAGCAGCTCATGGATATGGTTAAAAAACAGGCCATTGAAGCCGGGACAAGTTCCCGGACAATAACATTTGAGACAGTTGATAAAATACCGCTGATGGCAGATGGTGAACCGGTTTTTCTGAGAAGGAGTATTTATGCCAGCCTTAAAGGACGTCCGGACCTGGTGATTAATAAAAAACCAGTATAATGCAGGAAAAAGAGAACTCCATACGGATTAAAGTATGGAGTTCTTCCAATAGAATTCAAATGCCTATTTCTTCGGATCAACGCAAACGAAATTGGCGGCATCGTTTACGTCGCCTGTTCCTTTATACCTGGCCTGATTCGGGTAGGCGCATACCAAGCGTGTCCTGACGACTTCCGGTTTTGCTCCCATGCCCATCATCCCACCTCCCTTTGTATGGGGATATATGATTTTATCAGGGGCCTTTCCTTCTTCGACCCATCTGACAAGGGCATCAAAAGCCTTGAAACCTTCGGGATTCGCAAATGCCGGACAGCCGCTTGAGCCAGGCACCGTGAACATGCGTGCAAAATCCTTTGTTTTTTCATAACCGCCAAGGGTTTTTACAACATCACCATAGTATTTTACATACTGACGCGGAGGAAGGGCGATGCTGTTCCAGGAAGCAAACATCATAATTTTGCCACCCGCATCCTTAAATGGCTTTAGATTAGGATTATTGCCATCAACAGCCCAGGCGGTTTTGTTAATACCCAGACGTGTATCGCGATCTACATTAAATGTACGAAAATCCCAGTAATGATCTTCAAAAACCATTCCTTTGAAAAAATTGAGATTGACAGCAAAGGGTTCCTTTTCAATCATCAAAGGCCATGAAAGCTCGCTTCCGCGCTCAAAACCCGTATAGATTTGAGTTCCGTCGTTAAACTTTGCACCCTCATAGATTTTTTGAACAGTGTCTACCTGGGCAGCTGTGAGACAGGTAAGAGAATCCTTTCTATTACATTGTATGCTGGAAGGATCAAAATTACATGTTGTGGGGTCTTCAATCAATCCGTCAACAAGACCGTCATTTTTATCGCAGGCATCAAGTACTGCCTTGTTTATTGTCTTGAGTTTTTCAACAGGGATATAACCGGGGCCGTCAATCCCATCCTTGAGAGCCAGCCAGCTTATATAAAGGGAGCCGGGCTGCAGGTGGGAGATATAAAAGGCAGGATCTTCTGCGATAATACCGTCAAAATCATCCGGATAACGTTGCGCTTCGTTAAGACCCTGATTGCCTCCATTGTGGCAGCTGTTCCAGTATGAGTATTTTATGGGTTTTCCATAATAGGCCTTAGAAAGGGTCTTTGTCACCACGGCCATTTCATGGACAGCACGATATCCCCAGTCCGCCCACTTTTGGGGATGGCCAATAGCCCATTCAAAGCCTTCATCCACATGACCGGTATCTGTTCCGGCTGATACGTATCCCTTTTCCATATTGCGTGCGATGCCGCCGCTTGCCAGGGAGCCGATAAATCCGGGATTACCTACAGCCAGGAATCTGCCGTTCCAGTTTGCTTCATCCGGGAGCCAGACTTCAATGTTTATGTGTGAATCATTTGTAGGCTTTGATACCGCCTTTATCCGGCAGAAGGGCTCGTTGATTTTTTGAGGCGGAGAATTGACAAATCCGCTCATACCGGGAAGCTCGTACCCCGGCTTACCTTTTTCCACGGAGGTGATTGTGACATGGGGAATTTTAATCGATTTCAGGCTTTTGCAGGATTGCCGTGCTCCGGCCGAAAAAGAGAAGAAAAAAATTGAAATGAATATTAAGGACAATATAATGCCAGTTGAACGTTTCATAGAGGTGTCTCCTTTTAAAAGTGTTGATACTGCATTTTCTACGCCAATAACTCCTGCGCCCTTATGAGTCTGTCCTGTACATGGACTCCGTTCGGGCACTTAATAGTACATTCGGAACAATCAGTGCATCGGATATTTTTTACTTCATCCGGCAATTCCATAAAGCTCATACGCGCCTGATGATAGTTACCGCAATAGTCATTGTATGCAAGAAACCGCAGCATGTCTGTCACCGGCAGGTTTTGAGGGCATTTTCCGCTGCACTCATAGCACATGCGGCAATAGGACGGCCTGATCTGTTCGTTCATAACATAGAGCGTTTTTTCGTCAGCAGGCGTATAGGGTTCGGACATGGCGCGAAAGTTCATTTCAAGTTCGGAAATAGTCTTCATGTGAGGTACCGTTGTTCCGATAGCAGGATTGGTTAGAACCCATTTAATACCGGAGAGCGGGCCCTCTCCGTCCCTGGGAGGTTTATTATCCAGATTCAATAAATTCAACCCGGTCAATGCGACAACAACCTTCATTGCAATGATGCCTATACCTGCATCATGAAGTTTTTTGATCGCCCTGTCCCTGTAATAGCCGCCGATGGGAAAACTGTATGTGGTTTGTATGATATCAAATGTGTTGGATTCCAGGAGGAAATCAACCATCCTGTTCGGGTCATGGTTACTGAAGCCCAGAAAACGTGCCTTTCCCGATTTTTTTATTTCCTGCATTGCTTCAAGCGCCTCATCAGGAATTGCTGTTGGTGTATCCCTCGCATGTAAGTGATATACATCAATATAATCTGTGCCAAGTTGTTGCAGGCTTGTATCAATATCCTTCAGGATGTCAGCTTTTCTTCTTGAGGGAGATTTAGTGGCGATGACAAGTTTACTCCGGTCCCTGCCTTTTATCAGTCCACCAAAAATCTTTTCACTGTCTCCATATACCCGGGATGTATCGTAATAATTGATTCCCATGTCCAGTGCCCGGGTGACGACTTCCGGAATGGGAGCAAAGCCTATACCATAACCGACTCCTGAAACCTTGAGCCCTGTTTTTCCCAGGGTTCGATAGACAACCTTTGGTTTTTCTTTTCCTAAAGATGGTTTCAGTCCTGTTGATGAAACAAGTCCGGCAGCGGAAATAGCCAGCCCGGTTTTTATGAATTTTCTTCGTGATTGATCCGTACCCATAAGGCCTCCTGATTAAAACATTGAAAAAATATATAACGTTTTACTATTGAACAGCATTTTTAATTTTTTTTAAATGCCTTTTTGCAAGGTTCATTATCTCCAGAGCATAATCAAGATTGTGAACTCCGTTTGAGCCGTCATTAAGAATAATGGAAAGATTTGATTTCAACTCCGTATTAAGAATGCCGGGATTATTTTTCAGCTTCTCTTCTATATACTTCAGGTCTTTTTAAACCGGTTCCATGGCTTACAGGCATTCGATCCAAGGTAGCCGGCCCGGTCACCGGCACTTGCATTTATATTTAAAGCCGCAGCAAATGCGGCAACAAACAATAATAAGGGAAGTATCCTTTTTTTTTGGTCTTTATATAATTTCATAATCATATAAATAAGTTATCGTATCGCTCTATTGAATTGGTCCGATACTGCGTATAAATCGCAAACCATCGATTGGAAATTGAGGGGGGAGGAAAACGCCAATCCGAAATTTAACAAGTTAAGTATGGTTTGCGGTTTATGCGCAGTAAACATGTAAAATTGTTACACCTTTAAATTTAATTATTTAGATCGATTGATCGATCTATTCGCTTTTAGATTAAAAAATATGGAAAAAACCAGTAACTGTAAATACTAAAAAAACCATAGTTTTATTACAGTAATAACCTATAATAAAAGCCCGGGAGGCTTTACAGGCCTTGGTTTGAACAACCTGGTTTTTTGAAGAATCTGTTTAAATATATGAAGGAGTCTCTGATCGAAGCGACATGAGATATGTTCTAAGATTGGATTTTTTCTTCAATTTGAGTTTCTTCCGTAGATTGGCGCGATGAAAAACAACCGTGCTTTCAGCGGTGCACAGGATGTTGGCAATCTCCTTGGAAGTTTTGCCTTCCTTTACAAGAAAAGCTACCTGCAGTTCTCTTGGAGTTACATGTAAATATTTCGAGGTGAGCTCCTGGACAAACGGTGAAACAATTTCATCTAATCCTGATTCTAAAAGTGCTATATGATTTTTCTGGTTTTCAGTCAGAGGACCGACTTTCAACTTTTGAATATTCGGGATTAAAAGTTCTTTTACATTAAGCAGTATTTTTTCTCCATCTTCTTCTTTGTCTTTATTTCTTTTCTCAAGGAGGACTCTCAAAGTGGTGTTTACGTCCTCCAGTTTATTTGTTTTTTCCAATAAAATTTCATTGGCTTTTTCCAGTTCTTCCGTACGCTCTTGAACACGCTGTTCCAATTCATCGTGGGCTTTTTTTAAATCCTGCTCGGCTTGTTTCACCCCTGAAATATCAACGACCGACCCTATAATGCAATCCTTGCCATTATGCTTTGCTTTTGCCACTATGACTGCGCCCCAGAATGCTTTCCTGTTTTTTTTGATCCAAAGAATATCAAACCGCTGTCGCGGATATTTCTCCGGGGCCATAAGCCGTTCCTGAATCCTTTCTTTTATCGTCTTTCTCTCATCAGGATGAGCAAGAATTAAGTAAGATTGACCTATAATCTCCTCTTTACTGTATCCATACATTTCGGCCATACGATCATTTACATATATAAATTCAGTGTTTTGAATAATAAAGATACCGGAAACCGGATTTTCTGCAATTATTCTGAATTTATGTTCACTCTCCCGCAGTGCGTTTTCTGTCTTTTTTAGCTCTGTAATATTTTGAAAAATACAGGCAAATTGCCCTTTTGCGGGTTGAAAGGCCGTGATAACAAAGTATTCGTCAGTGTATTTATTATGGAAATCAAAAATGATCGGTTTTCCGGTCAATGCTACTTTACCGTATATTTCAATCAGAAAAGGATCCGTTTGAGGCCTGATCTCCAAAACCGTTTTACCTAATAAATCACGTGCTTTATACTTTGTTATTTTTTCAAAGGCAGGATTTACATTGAGAAAGCGGTAATTAACAGGCTTTCCTCTTTCATCACAGATGATCTCGTGAAGAGCGAATCCGTTCAGCATTTTATCAATTATCATATTGTATTTGTATTCGTTCTCGCGCAGTACTTTTTCACAGGGAGTTGCTTTTGTACCGGTAGAACCCGGTCTCGGTATGTCTTGCCCAATATACGTGGTGGTAGTATCTTTAGACATTGCGGCCTCACATGGAACATAAAAAATGATCGGTTTTTTATCTATTTACAAGCCAATTCTGCTTCAATCATCATTTGAGCAGAGAAGATTGGCCAAATTGTCATTATTTCTGTAATATGTAAAAATGATTCTAATTTTACACAAAAAAAATTTTTATACAATATGTGTGTGGAAGTAATGTCAATTTCTGCACGCCTGAAATGACGACCTGATCTGGTGATTAAAAAAGTACATAGTATTAAATAGGAAATATTTTCCTGTTTTTTAAAACATCAAATTATCCAAAAATTACTTACCTGTTGATATTATTATAAATATCTTTCTGTTCCATATCAGGCACGTATATTGCTATATCCAGATTATTATTAAAAATCATTTCATTATAAATAAAACAAGTCACTCAGCGAAAGGAGATTGGATATGAGCATCAATGCAATAGGCAGTTATGTAAACATACAAAATTACCAGCCGTCCCCGTTTGATAATGAAACAACCACTAAAAAAGTAAACGAAAATAATACAGATAAAGTAACTATATCGGATAATGCTGTAAAGGCTAATTTAATTTCGCTTTCTGGATTTATGGATGGGGCTGGGGATGATGGGGTTATAACCCTGGAAGAAATGCGCGCCTTTCGTGATAAAAAAATGGATCAGGCTCAAAGCATAATCAGAGATACCCTTAATGATTTAAACATAAAAAGCTATGGAAAATTGAAGATAGATATTGATGGAAATGGATCAGTCATAGTTTCAGGCAGCACTGATGAAAACAATAATGCAATAGCTGAAGCATTACAGAAAGATGACCAATTTCGGAATACATGGAAGGCCTGTTCAGCCACGTCATCGTCTATAGCTGCGGCAGAAGCAGCAATACCATTCCACGATGCTTACAGGGCTGATCCCAAAGCCGCAGTTGCGGAATATGGCTGGATTATCGGTAAGGAGTGGGATTTTGAAATGTATTTTGAGAATGGTGAAATAGGATATTCGGTAGCCTGATACTGCGATTGGACTATACTGCTGATTTGCTATTTACAGAGAGAAATATAAAGATGAATTGGCTGAATTCGAAGCTTTAAAACAGGATTGTTATTATAAAGCTTTACTGGAAAATGGTGTAACAGGCTCATATGAGGAATATATGGAACCGGTGAGGTATGTTGAAGGATAAAGGGGTGATGATCATTCATAAAATTTGACAAAGCTCTCAAGGACATGACAGCAAAGGCGGTCTCTGATATTTTATTCTCTGTGCCCATTTAATTCACTCTCCCCTGGAAATAGCGGCAGGTACCTGTAAGAAACAGAAAATATTAAAAATCCATAGCCAATCAAGCCCAATGCAATGCCCCATTCCTGCCACGTCGGAAGATAGCTCCGGAATTTATCAAAAGGCATGACAAGTATTGCAAGTGTTACAATTACATAGATAAAGCGGTTTAATACCACTCCAGTGCAATTCATAATGCATCCGATGATAAGCCAGGCTCTATTCTTTCTTGTTTTAGGAATCATAAGTATAATAGCCGGCACTATTCCGAATACAATGATCTCACATACAAGAAGCCATATCCCGTACGGCCCCTCCCGAAAAAAATCCGTAAATTCATGACCTGCATCCGGGACAATGCCGTAAATCCATCCAATAATGTCGGCTATTCTTAATATCAAATAACCTGATAAAGTAAATCCCGAAATCCTGGCCAGAGTTTGGATAGATTTTTCGGAAACCAGTTTTTTTCTGGTAATAAATTCCGTCAGTCTTGTGCAGATTATTGTGAAACATGGACCTGCTGCAATTGCCGAAAAAATAAAAAGAAAAAATGTCCAGGGCCAGATATAGAAACCATCTCTGGCGGCAAAGGGTCTGCCGTATAATACGCCCCACATACCACCCAGAGATCCCTGGTGAAAAAATGAGAGAAAAACACCTGTCCCGGCAAAGACAGCAACAAGATGATGTAAATTATCTCCGAAGAGTCGAAGACCTTTTATGCTATTGAGGCTTTTATTCTGAATTATTATCGGAATATATTCAATTAATAATACCGCGAGATAGCAGGTTATACAGAAAGAGACTTCAACCAGCATTGAATGAATATTGGCATGCCAGAAGATAAACCACATCCTGACAGGTTGACCCACATCGATTGCGATCATGGGCCCGGCTGCGGAATAACAAATAAATCCTGTTACTACTGTTGCATTGATAATATCCTTTAATTCGTTTTTCCCTATTATATATGTTAGAAATCCGGTAAAGAAGGCCCCCGCGCCAAGGGCTATTACTGAAAGATCTAAAACAATCCATAAACCGAATGCAAAGATATCACTCATGTTTGTCCGGTTAAGGCCGAATATCAAACATAGAAAGGCACAAAAGATTCCGAATATAAGCAATCCAAGCCAGGGAACAGTCCACAGAAAAAATATGCCGGATGAACATCGGTTTATAATTTTTGGCTCTGAGAATGAACCCATCTGTATCATTCCCTTTTTCCCGGAGTTTCACCGTCTATCAGCTGCATTATTAAACGCCTGAGCAAATCAATCATTTTTTTTAAATCAATTTCATCCTCACTCAAACCCATGAAAAGGACATTAAGATAATATGAAAAAAAAGCCGTTGCACAAAGTTTTGTATCCATCTCAGGGTTGATGTCACCCTTTTGCTTTGCTTCTTCAAGCAGACTTGTCACAAACAGGACAAATTGGTCTGCGTGGGATAAAAGCCTGTTCCCCCATTCACCCTTTGCAAACATCATTTCTTTTAACAGTGTACGGGATAACTCTGGACGTTTTGAATAATATGAATAAAAGTAATGAGCAAAGTGAAGGAATTTATCACAAACATGGGCGCCTTCAGGTAATGTCTTCAATGCCTCTTCATGGGTAGATGTCAAATCATCAAGAAGAGCCGCAATCAGAAGAGACAGTTTATCAGGGAAATGACTGAATACCGTGCCTGTTCCAACCCCCGCTTTTTTAGCGATCGTTCTTGTTGATGTTTTATCGAATCCCGATTCATTAAAGAGAATACGCGCGCTTTCAAGTATGATATTTCGCGTTTCTTCTTTTTGAATACTGCGTCGTTTATTAAAGGATATAACGTCTTTTTGATGAATATTTTCCATAATTCCAATGAGTTAATTATTATCAGTGAGCATGCTCAATTATTGAGCAAGGTCACATTAATGTTTTATCTCTTCAAAAGCAAGAAAAATATCAACTTGCCCTGAAAGAAATTGACAGTTGTGATGTCTTCTAACTATCTCTGATTTTCAGATATCTGCATTGATTTACTTGTCTGGTCAGTTTGCTTGTATAATATCCACCAAAACGGATACCAAATATCCTTCAATCCGGATAACAAATATCCGTGAAAGCGGATAAGGATTCCCCAGTAATCCGGATGAAGATTCCACGCCAAAACGGATAAGCTAA
>JASFHE010000077.1:0-15028 GCA_050123415.1 Desulfobacteraceae bacterium
GTAGGCCATTGAAGCAGGTGCTCACCGGCGGTCGTCGGCCATGCTGTGACCCTTGAAAGAATAGGGGTGCCTGCAATCCCCATGATTACCCAGCGTTTCGAGGAACTCGTAACCACTACTGCCTTTAAAAAAGGCATCCCCAACTTGAGGATACTATATACTCCCCATCCCATTACGGACAGGCCTGCAGAGTTATGCAGAGAATATGTCGCGGATAATGATCCTATAGCAGGCAAACCCATGCTTGAGCAGATATATTCAGGCTTGATCCGTCCTCTTTCAGCCGTGGACAGTAAAGCAGGATTTCTGGAGCGGGAACCCCGGCCAAGGGTGTTTCCGCCTGATACACCTGAAAACCTGATGGAATTTTTTCATAAGCAGGGTTATACAGACGGGAACCCGATAATCCTTCCGACCGAAGAAAAGGTTAAGGAAATGCTTGACGCCACAAGTCATGACCCGGAGGAGTGGGTGGGCCAGATGCGTCCGTCCCCTCCCCATGAAGCATGGTATTATAACGTTGAAATGGTTGCAGTTAATGCCGTAATGGCGGGTGCTAAACCCGAATACTTCCCTGTTATACTGGCCATTGCCTCAAAGGGAGTAACATCCATGTTCAGTTCCACATCATCTTTCGCCAGGATGGTGGTAGTAAACGGTCCCATTGCTGACGAGATCGGCATGAACAAGGGAATAGGCGCTATGGGGCCGGTAAACCGTGCAAATTCTACAATCGGCAGGTGCTGGACCCTTATTTCCAGAAACCTGGGCGGCTCGGGCAAGCCGGGAGAGACCTACCTGGGGAGCCAGGGGAATCAGCTTAATTACAATAACCTCTGTTTTCCTGAAAATGAGGAAGGCCTGCCCAAAGGATGGAAGCCCCTGCATGTGCAAAAAGGTTTTAATAGATCCGAGAGTGTTGTCAGTATCTTCAGCGGATGGAGTATAAATGACATAGCCTGGTATTCGCCTCTGCCCATTCACGAGGTTATCAGGGGATGGCTTGAGCATTTCTTCTCTTTCGGTACCACCCAGGCCATACTTATTCTCGACCCCATAGTAGCCGACGATGTAGCCTCAAACGGGTACAATACCAAAAATGCCTTTGCAAAGTACCTTGCCGAAAACACCGGAACTCCCGGATGGCTCTACTGGTCGGAGAACAGAGGCAACCTAAAAAAGGCCAAAGATGGTATTGAGCCTTTTGCCGGATGGTTTAAAAGGGGAGAAGATGCTGTTGTGCCTGTTTCACGCTATAAGGGAAGAAGGATGGGCGGTTCGGGCCTCCTTGCTACAACCGGGAATAATGAATCAATAACTTCCATACATATTGTAGTCACAGGCGGCGGTACAAATACCTTCTGGTCAGGCGGTGATTTCGGTTATGTTGGGAGTACATCCGTGGATTTCTGGAGATAGGAGGTAAACATGCGAAAAAAAATATCCGTAATAATTTCTGCCTGTATTTTACTGTGCCTGACATTATCTCCCGGAAGTGTACTTGCACAGTATAATTCATCAAAAAATCCGGCATCCATAGGGTCACCTGTAAAATCCATGGTAGAACTCGGGTCTGTATATTCAAGCATTTATGACATTACCATTACGGTTCTTGAAACGGTAAAGGGCAAAGATGCCATGAAATTTCTTAAAAAAGCCGATTCTGAAACCCCTGAACTTTCCAAAGGATTTGAGTATATCCTCGTCAGGGTAAAGTTTGAAATGAAGGAAAGGGCAGTATCAGATAAACTGACATTTGATCTGGGCAACTCGCCTCTTCAATGGATAGCCCTGGCATCGGATTTGACCGAATATCCCCGTGTTTCGGTAACTGTTCCCACGCCTGCACTTAAGGGAACAGTAAAACCAGGCGCTGCAATCGAAGGATGGGTAGCGTTTGCAGTTGATAAAAAAGACAACGGACCGGTAATGGTATTTGATCCGGATTCGGGAGGTGCAACGGGGAGGGGAAAAACCCTGTTTTTTAAGCTGTACTAGCAGTGTCCATCCAGAAGAGACGATTTCTGGATGGAGCTTTCAGCAGTCAGCGACCTGTCCCGCCATAGCCTCGTGCGAAGGCGGATCAGCTGTCAGCTGAAATGATAAACATAATACTTGCAGCCTTAAATTAATACAGGCGGAAGCCCAAAGGCATCCGCCTGTTTTTCCTTTGACACATATAAATAATATCCTTATATTCTTTTTCCCGTAAGCAATCTCAAATTAATCCAATATTAAAATCTTTTACTGAAAGCTGATCGCTGATGGCTGACCGCTTTCATACAAAACACAAATTTTGGGATGAACACTATGACAGAAAACAACAGACAAAAGTATCTTCGGGAAGAATATATTTCCCGCATAAACAGGGTAATCGATTATATTGAAAATAATTATAATAAGGCTTTGTCCCTCGATGACATTGCTGATGTCGCAGGATTTTCAAGGTTTCATTTTCATAGGATCTTCAAAGCAATGGTTGGAGAAGCCCTCAATCAGTTTGTTATCAGGATTAGGGTAGAAAAGGCTGCTGCCATGCTTTTAAATAACCCTAAAAAGAGTATTACCGAAATTGCTTTTGACTGCGGATTTTCAGGGTCTGCTCCTTTTGCCAGATCCTTTAAATCTGTCTTTAAAATAAGCGCCACCGAATGGCGTGATGGCGGCTTTCAGAGTAGCAAGAATTGTAAAACAGAAAGCAATGATTGTAAAACGATTGGCAAGATCAAGCAATCCTTTGATGTGTCTTCATATTATACTGGCGGCATAAATAATAACCAGCAAATATGGAGGATAAAAATGAAAAAAGAATTAAAAAACAAAGAAGGATTAAAAGGGATTGACGCGGAAATTACTGTTGAAGAGATTGATGATTTACACGTGGCCTATATTCGTTATATCGGGCCCTATAAAGGGAATACAAAACTTTTTGAAGGCTTGTTTGAAAAGCTTTTCACCTGGGCAGGGCCAAGGGGTTTGTTGAATAACCCGAACCTGAAAGTCCTCAGTGTCTATCATGATGATCCTGAAATAACAGATGAAGATAAACTAAGAACAAGTGTATGCATATCTGTACCTGAAGATACAAAGGCTGATGGCGAATTTGGATTAATGACAATATCAGGCGGCAAGTATGCAAAAGGCAGATTTGAAATACGCCCAGATGAATATCAGGGAGCATGGGATACAATATGCGGCGGCTGGTTTCCGGAGAGCGGTTATCAACCTGGAGATGGAGTATGTTTTGAGTCCTATCTTAACAGCCCCAAGGATCATCCTGAGGGCAAACATATTGTAGAAATATATATTCCTGCGAAACCTCTTTAATTATGATTTTTAATGCCCCATCCTCTTGTGGCGGGGCTATATTTCTTATCTAGTGTCCATCCGGAAAGAACCAAAATCTGGATGGAGCTTTCAGCATTCAGCTATCAGCCGTCAGCTAAGACTCCGTTTTAAAAGCATTTTGCTGAAAGCTGACCGCTGTCATTCAAAAACGATAGTTTTTGGATGGACACTATCTAATACATTTCTGATGATCTGTGCAATCTCACTCCCGGTGATTGGTTTATTAACAAAACCGTCAATACCCATTTTGGGGGCTGTTTTATCATCTATCTTATCACTAAAACCGGTACAAATTATTACCGGCATATCAGGCCTTGATCTTTTCAACTCGTTAAAGAGTTCTATTCCAGTCATTTTAGGCATTGTCATATCCGAAATAACAAGATCAAAGGCACCAGGATCCTTACGAAAGATCTCCAGAGCTGCTATGGAGTCTGTTTCCGTTGTTACCGAATATCCAAGCCTTTCAAGTATTTTTCTGTTGACATCCACTACAGGTTTCTCATCGTCAACAAATAGGATCCGCTCATTGCCTTTTGGAACTTCCGGGCTGCGTTCAATCAGGGGTGTGACCTCGGTTTCAACTAAGGGTAAATAAACGTGAAAGGTAGCCCCTTCATCAGGGATACTTATAAAATCAATATCCCCGTTGCAGTTTTTAACAATTCCATGGATAATTGAGAGCCCCAATCCTGTCCCTTCTCCAACATTTTTTGTTGAATAATATGGTTCGAATATTTTATTTATAATTTCAGGCGCTATCCCTGTTCCGGTATCTTCAACAGATAATTTCACATACTTTCCGGGCTTTAAATCAGGAAATCTGCTTAATTTTTCATTCGACAGAGTTTCGTTGCATAAAATTATTTTTATTGAACCTCCTTTATCTTTCATGGCATGGGCCGCGTTTGTGCAAAGATTCATCACTATTTGATTTAACTGTGTAGGATCTGCCAAAACTGTATCCTGATCCGTTTTGACATCATACCGGATATCAATAGTGGTTGGTATGGTTGAGCGAAGGAACTTAACAGCTTCTTTTACTACAATGGAAGATTTTAAAATGACTTTTTCCTCTAATTTTTTACGGGCGATAGTTAGTATCTGTTGTACAAGCTCCTTCGCCCTTTTAGCTGCTTTTAATATTTCTATCATGTCCTGCTGTAATGGATTATCAGGTGAAAGATCATCAATCGCCATTTCAGCATGCAGTATGATAGGTAAAAGAATATTGTTGAAATCATGGGCTATTCCGCCTGCCAGTGTGCCGATACTTTCCATTTTTTGGGCCTGTTGAAGACGAATTGCCAGTTTATTCTTCTCTTCTTCCGCCTGTTTCCGTTCGGTAATATCCTGTACAACTGCAAGAATGAGTTTTGTTCTACCAAAGTAGGCAGCGCCGGATGTTATCTGTACGGGAAACACTGTACCGTCTTTTCTTTTGTGTGCAGCTAAAATTAATAATTTTTCTCCAGGCTGCCTTTCACGCCACGACAGTAAAGCCTCATCCTTTGTCATTTTTTGTGTTTCAGCAGTATCAACATGAAATTCAAGAACGTTTAACTTAAGCAATTCTTCTCTTGAATAACCGGTCTGCTGGCAGGCCATCTCGTTTACATCAATAATCTGGCCTTCAAGATCATGGACATAAAAACCTTCGACCGACTGGTTGAAAATTGTGCTGTATTTTGCTGTGGCCTCAACCAGCTTTTCTTCCATCTTTTTACTATCAGTAATATCCTGATTTACTCCGTAGGTTTTTACAGTTTTGCCCGTATGATCTTTTTCGATAAAGATCTTAACTGACATATGGCCGATTGTCCCGTCAGAGTATATTATTCTATGTTCTATTTTTCGTGTGAAATTTGGATCCGTTGTCTCAATGGCTTTTTGAGTTTCTTCTCTGACAAGGGGGATATCATCGGGATAGAGAAATCGGTTTGCATATTCTTCCGGGCTTAATTCATATCCACCGACTTCCGCAGCGGAAGCGCTAAAGATTTTGTAAAAATAGTCGTTAAATGTAAAGGTGTCAGTACTGACATCATATTCCCAGGGAGCCAGACGAGCTATCTCCAGGGCATGGGCAAACTGGGCCTGCAGCTTATTCATGGCCTCTTCATTCTGCTTTCTTTCAGTGATATCCTGCATGACTGCAAGGACATGAACTTCTCCGTTTTCTTCTTTTAAAACCGAGGTCGATATCGAAAGTGTTTTTTTAATATTGTCCTTTGTTAAAATATTCCATTCCTCGGCCTTAATATCATCACCTTTGCGCATACTGGACATCCGCTCAACAGCCTTTTGCTGTAATTCCGGATCGGGATACACACTCTGGTACCAGCCCAGCTTATTGATTTCGTCAAGAGTATATCCTGTTATTTCCGTCATTCGAGGATTCCAGTGAGTAAATTTTACATAAGGCTCAGCAGAAATGTTATGACATACACAAATCCCATCAGCAGCTTTTTTGAGAATATCTTCCAGTAGCATAAGCGGTTTCCTAAAAAAATATTTGATTGGTAAGGACTTATTTATTCCGGATTTGAAAAAAATTATTCACATATTTTTAACGGCGGTCTCAACCACTGAAGTTTTAGAAAGTCAACCTTGTTCCGAATAAGAAAGATGTAGTTCGTTTTCAGGGCAGAATTTGATTGAGATGATTAATAAATAGTATAAAAACAAAACAATTTCAATATTTTTTAATCTGCTTGTATATACGCCCCGGCGTTGACGGCTGATTTCTGTTCTCTGGTTTTAAATATCCCGATAACTGGTCAGAAACTGATTTACAAGAGGAAAGATGCAATCCGTTTTATTTTGCATTGATATAGTGATAATGTTATATATTAAAGTAGCTGATTCTATTATTTATTAGGTGTGCTATTTAAATGGGAATAGACTGATATTGGAGTTAATACTGAGGAGATGAGAAATTGTCTGATACTAAAAAAACAAAGAAGTCAAGCAATCAATATGAGAGCGTTGTTAATGAAATAAAAAAAGCCATTTTTTCAGGCAGGTATAAAACCGATAAAAAGTTACCAGGTGAAGCAGAACTTGCCCGGCAGTTTGGTGTGAGTCGGCCTGTTATAAAAGAAAGCATCAGTATTCTGGAATCAAGGGGCTTCCTTGAAAAAAAGAAAGGTAAAGCCGGAGGTGTATTTGTGCGGAAATTTTACCGGTTGCCCTTGATGGAAAACTTTACCGAACTTGTCAGGTACAGGCGGGTAAAGGTAGATGATCTCGCAACGGCAAGACTTCTCCTTGAGCCTGAAGTCTGCAGACTTGCCGCGCAAAAAGCATCACCAAAAACACTGAAAGAAATGCAGGACCTCATTGATTCCTATGCCCAAAAAGAAAGAGATGAGCTGGACGCGCTGTATGCAAGATTCCACAGATTAGTGGGCCGGGCTTGTGGTAATGCTATATACTCCATCATAATGGAAAAAATAATGGATTTTACAGAGAGCTTCATCAAAACCATGAAACCTGTAACTACTATTATACATAATGAAAGAGACCATGATGAAATCATGGAAGCTTTCAGGCAGAGAGATCCTGAAAAGGCTGCTGAAGTGGGCACCAGACACGCCATGGATATTTTAAGAGAAATGAAAAAGCTTGAAGATATCTATCTTGAACTGCTGGGAAGCAATATCCTGGATCCGTACCTTGAGGAGAATAATAAAGGCGATTAACGTTTCCCGCTATTCCTGTAACTGATCTCCAGGCATTGTTTCAGGTGACTGCTTTCAGGATATCTCTTTAAACCTTGGGTTAATATTTTTACAGAGGCATCATAATCCCCCTGTTTTTGATACAGAATTCCCAGTCCCAGATATGCCCGATGATCCGGGGCGTATTCCAGTGCCCTTTCAAAGAGCTTTTTAGCTGTCATCTCTTTTTCTTTGATTTCAGGAATCTTTGAATAATCTCCATGGCTGAAGGTCATGGCGAGCCGTGAAAGAAAATCAGCGTGCAGTTCATAAAGATCATCCTTGTCCGCGAGTTTAATGTCACTGGCAAATCGATGCACATTTTCATAAAAGGCAGTTCGAAGCTTTCGGCCAAATTGCAGAATAAGATTTTCGTTCATTGTCCGGTCTGTTTCAAAGTACATAACACCTTCAACTCTGTTAAGCCACAGGTCATCAGTAAGATTCGTCTGTTTTATGTAATTATCATAGAGAGCGGTTCCGGGGAAGAGATCAAGGATATAAAAGATAACGCTTAAGGGGCCGATATCCATCATAAGATCGATGGATTCCTGTATGGTATCCCACGTTTCGCCGGGGGAGCCGTAAATGAAATAGGCCCTGGAGAGTATGCCGTATTTTGTTGTCATTTCAAAGGCCTGTCTGATCTGACCGGGCTTCAGGTTCTTGTTAAGCTGCTCCCTTATTTTTTTGGAGCCGCTTTCAATTCCGTAACTGATCTGAATGCATCCTGCCATTCGCATCCAGTATAAAATCTCATCATCTACACAATCAATCCGTGAGATAGCATACCAGGTT
Source organism: Desulfobacteraceae bacterium (assembly GCA_050123415.1). Taxonomy (GTDB): domain Bacteria; phylum Desulfobacterota; class DSM-4660; order Desulfatiglandales; family HGW-15; genus JAAZBV01. The sequence goes on from JASFHE010000077.1 coordinate 7,869, forward strand.
ATGTTAAGATCTTTTTCTATTATCCGTTTACATATCTCAATAACCCTGTCTTTTTTGATCGTGAAAGTGTCATCCGAAAAATAAAAAAAGTTAATGCCTTTTTCATAAAGCATCGCAAGTTCCCTGACAAAATGTTCCGGAGAACGGAGTCTTATTTTGTTTCCCCAGAATTTTGGAGATCCGCAAAAGGTACACTGCCACGCACAACCCCTCGCGGAAGTCACGTGCTGGTATTGAAAATATTTTGCAGGAATTGGAAGTTCATCCAGGTCCCGAACGGGTTCGGAATATTCGGTTCTGATGTTTTTCCCGTTTTTTCTGAAGGCAATGCCATTGACTGATTCAGGGTTTCCTCCTCCATTCACGGTCTTAATAAGATTTAAAAAAACGTATTCACCTTCGCCTAAAACAATATAATCAATTTTAAAGAAATTGTTTAAAAGGTGTTCCCACAGGAACGTTGCCCCGGGGCCCCCGAAAACAATCCTGACTTCAGGATTCAGGCGTTTTGCGATACGTACAATATCTATAGCTCCCCAGCGGTTGGCGTGCATTATGGAAAAACCGATCCAGGCAGGTTGTTGTTCTTTCAATATGTTTTCAATTTCGACGGACTTGTCCTTCCCATTGTGCCAGTTCAAAATAGCTGCTTCATAGTCATTATCCAAAAGAACTGATCCAACAGAGTAGAGGCCAATAGGTATGGAAGCAACTTCACTCTCATGAATCCTTTCTTCAATAAAATAGGGATATATTAACAATATTTTTTTACGGAGATTTTCCATCAATGATCCTTTTTTTATTTAAGCCATAACATATTTTAGTTTTTTTGTTTATTGATATTAATGGATTCAAACTCCGGCTGGCTATTGTTTTTTTTAAATCAGAATGTGGCGTAGAAAATAATGGACAAATGGCTGACAGCCAGGAGAAGATGCAGTGGAAGATAATCCTTAAATATTATCATCTGAGAAGTAACTCTTGCTCATGATGAAAGCGTATGATAGATAATACCATATTAAAAACTAAGCAGATGTCCATCCAGAAAGAGGCAATTCCCGGATGGAGCTTTCAGCGGTCAGCTATCAGCCGCCTGTCCCGCCATAGCCTTGTGCGAAGGCGGATCAGCTAAGTTTTTATTTAAAAGCCTTTTGCTAAAAGCTGAACGCTGAGTGCTGACAGCTACCGATGAGACGATAAAATGGAAAGATTACTGGTTATAGCGTTTTCAGCGGCTGTTGGAACCATATTTTATATATGGTTTTCAAGGGCTGTTAAAAAAAAGCAGTCCGTGCGCGAATATATCATGTCACACCAGTGGCTGCTTCACCCTAATTCAATCTGCTACTGGCGAACAGCAATGGCAATACTGGGGTTTGGTCTCTATTTTTATACCCCCTATCAGGCTGCTGCCATATTTGTCTTTACCTTTGCGGCTATCCTTGATGGTGCAGACGGTGTTGTGGCAAGGGGGTGCAATCTAGGGTCTCGCTGGGGAGAGTGGCTGGACCCCATGTGTGATAAACTGACCTATCTGCCGCCGTTGATTGGTTTTGGCTATGCCGGTATTATTACGATAAAAATGGTGTGGGTTCTTACAGTCATTGAATTTGTGGGCCAGTTCTTTGCCAGGAAGATACTGAACTGGCTCAAGGTTTCCGGTGCGGCCAATAATTTTGGCAAGATAAAGGCCATTATCTGTTTCGCCCTGGTTATCTGGTGTGCGTTAAAGGATGAAAATCCGGGAATGATTAACATAGCGGACAGCATCCTCATGGCCTGTATTGTCCTTTCATCGGCATCAATAGTCTTTAAGTTTATTCCCAACCGCCTCTATGCGGATATCCTTTCCGGGCTCAATTTTATATGCGGTGTTATCAGCCTTGTTTTGACACATAACCATCATTTTGCCTGGGCCATCTGCATTATCATCGTTGGACAGCTTTTTGACCTGTTTGACGGACGTATGGCATTAAAACACGGCGGAACCAGATATGGTCCATACATGGATGATATTGCCGATTTTGTCAGCTTTGGCCTGGCTCCGGCTTATGTAGTTATTGAAAAAGGCGGTTTTCTGGCATGGTTTGTAGGCGGAATCTATATTATTGCTGTTGCTTTCCGTCTCATCCGGTTTGTCACAAAGGATAAAAACCGGACTGATCTGCCCATCGGCATATTTAACGGGCTTCCCAGTCCTGCAGGTGCCCTGATAGTCCTGGGTGCGTCCCTTGTGGCATCATCGGCAGTATTGTGGGGATTAACCTTCATCTCTATTGCCCTGATGGTGAGTCATATTCGGTTTGCCCATTTTGGAAGGATCATCCTCAAGCAGATTCCCAAGCCTGTTTTTTTTGTATTCAGTGCAGCGATTATTGTTACACTCTCTTTTATTTTTAAGACAAGAAGCGTCCAGATGTTCGGATATCTGATCCTGGGAGCGATCACGGTTTATATAGCTGTGGGAATTTTACAGGGGAAAAGGATTACCCTGTTAACGTAGAAATTCACATCCGCTACTACTGTTTATGCTGTTTATTATAGAAAATATTAACAATGCATTGGAAACTGATTATTGATAAGGGTCTGGCATTTAGAGATAAAATCGAGAAATCATTTTCTTTACTCCTTCCTATTTTCCGATCCATATTTTCCGATACACTAACTTACAACATCTATCCTCTATTTTTCTTGTGTTTTCCAAATATTGAATTTTTCAATTGAAGGTTTACCGCTAATTAGTGCCCATCCAAAAACTAAAGTTTTTGTTCGGTAGCTGTCAGCACTCAGCGTTCAGCTTTCAGCAAAAGGCTTTTAAAATAAAGACTTAACTGATCCGCCTTCGCACAAGGCTATGGCGGGACAGGCGGCTGATAGCTGACCGCTGAAAGCTCCATCCAGAACTTGTTTCTTTCTGGATGGGTACTAACTAGATAATATGTAACTATATACGAAGAATCGCTGATACTTCACCTGATGATCCCTTTTTTGACCTGCTATGGAGTCTTAAAAATAACGGTCAGGCAGTAAACGGATCATTCGGGACAGCCGGGTCAGACATAGGTGCCAGTATTGCATGGGAACATATAACTGATGCATCTGAAGCTGTTGTAGCCGTACTAGATACAGGAGTTCATTATTCTCACCCCGATCTGTATGAAAATATGTGGATAAATCCCGGTGAGATTCCGGATAACAACATTGATGATGACGGAAACGGTTATATCGATGATATTTTTGGCATTGATGCGGTAAATGATGACTCAAATCCCATGGATGATGATTTTCATGGCACCCATGTAGCTGGTACAATAGCCGCTGTTGCTGATAACAGTGTCGGAATAAGTGGTGTATGCTGGAAGGCCCGTATAATGGCTGTTAAGTGTATAGGATGGTGGCAGTCCGGATATGATGCCGATTTCATCGAGGCAATTGATTATGTGACAGACATGAAGTTAAATCACAACGTGAATGTTGTGGCTATAAATGCTTCATGGGGAGGTTCCGAATATAATGAGTTACTTAAAGAAGCTATTGAAGCAGCCGGAAATGCAGGGATTATATTTATTGCCTCGGCCGGTAATAACAGTACAGATAGTGATACTACACCGTTTTACCCATCTTCCTACGATTTACCCAATATCATATCAGTAGCAGCAACTGATCAGGATGACAACCTGGCTGACTTTTCAAATTATGGAGTTGATTCGGTTGATATCGCTGCACCCGGGGTAAATATACTCAGCACTGCATTTTCCATTTTACCGGAATCTGATGATATTTTTTATGATGATATGGAATCAGGAAGTGACAACTGGATTACAGGAGGAGCCAACAATAGCTGGCAATTGATTGATCAATTACCTGAAATAATGAATTGTGTTCCTCAAAATGAGGTTATTACACCATTTCATGCCTGGACGGACAGTAGTAATGGCGATTATTTAAGCGACACCGAATCATACCTTGAATTAAACCGGGATATTGATCTCAGATTATATAAAGAAAAAAGTATACATATTGTTTTCTCATATTCTATTAATCTTGATGATGGTGATATCCTGTATCTTGATTTATCAAGTGACGGAGGAAATACTTGGGGTTTTAATTATACTTTTTCGGGACAGGGTGCTTGCTGGACTTTATTCGGGATGCCAATACAAGAATCTTTTAAAACTGAAAAATTCAGATTCCGTTTCCGTTTATATTCAGACAGTTCTCTTAATAATGATGGCGTTTATATCGATGATGTGGGGATTGTGCTTGCCCGGGATGAATATGCAAGCGGAACTTCTATGGCCGCACCTCATGTCACCGGTGCCGTCGCCCTTTTAGCCTCAGAATTTCAGGGGATGCCAGTAGAATATTATACTGAGAGAATATTTAACAGCGTGGATACTCTTCCATCTCTAGAAGGAAAAGTAAAATATGAAGGCCGATTGAATATTGCAAACCTGTTCTATAATCATCTGATAGCTATTGATATTCCTATAATGGCAACTGAAGGGGATAACGTTATTTCAACCAGAGGCACCATCAGTGTTAATCAAGCTCCTGATGATGATCTTGAATTGATTTTATTTTCCAGCGATACATCTGAAATTATTGTGCCGGATTCAGTTATTATCCCGGCAGGAGAAACATCAACTGAATTCGTTATAACTGTAGTTGATGATAACATTCTGGACGGTACGCAGGATGTGAATATACAGGCTGTGGAGGAAGGGTATCACTATATATCAAAAACAATTCAAGTACATGACAATGAGACTGCTGTACTCAGCCTGCTGATTCCTGAAAGTGCTGTTGAAGGTTCATATAATTCTATTAGTCAATGCCAGGTTATGATTAATAGCAATGCCGGCAAAAACATCGCTGTTACTCTCGATTCAAGTGATAAAAGTGAGGTTTTTGTTCCGGGAAAGGTAATCATTCCTGAAGGTCATAATTCGGTATCATTCAATTTGACGGTTATTGATGATTTCGCACTTGATGGGGACAAAACAGTATCCATTACAGCTTATGTGGAGGGATGGACTTCAGGGAATGACTCAATTGTGATCAGAGATAACGAAATATTGTCTGATTACACAGGCGAATATCTATCAGGACCGGAATTCAGAATTAACAATTATACTGTCAGTGATAATTTTAATCCCACAGTATCTGGTTTATTAAGCGGTGGATATATTGTGTCATGGGCATCATATGGTTTTGGTATTTTAGGAAAACATTTTGAATATGTAACAGATGATACCGCACATGAATTAAACATAAACCCATATACATATGGTCACTCTGGAAATCCTGCAGTAGCCTATTTGGTAGACAATGGTTTTATTGCAGTATGGGAAACTGAAGATGGTGGAGGCACGGGCATAAGCGCTCAGATGTATAATGATTATGGAGAAAAACGTGGTGGTTATTTTCCTGTCAATAACAGTATTCTTAATAATCAGCTTGAACCAAGCGCTGCGGGACTTTCTGATGGCGGATTTGTAATAGTGTGGAGATCAGATGGCACAGATGAAGAGAGTTATGGAATATCCGGAAGGTGCTTTGATAAATATGGATATGCCCTTGGAGATGAGTTCCAGGTAAATTCAAAAAATCATCCTGCCGTGACAGGACTTGTTGATGGAGGCTTTGTTGTCACATGGCAATCATGGCAGAATGGTTCTTACTATGATATTTTTGGGCAACTCTATAATAATGCGGGAGATAAGATTGGAGGAGAATTCCAGGTTAATACATATACTAGCTTGTCACAGGATAATGTTTCAGTTGCCGGGCTGGCAGAAGGCGGATTTGCATTCCTTTGGACAGGATGGTGGATCAGGCGGTGGTATCTGCGGTGGTATCTATGGCCAGTTATATGACAACTCCGGAAACAAGTATGGGAGTGAATTTAAAGTAAATACATATACTGCGCTTGAACAGGATAAACCTTCTGTCGCGGCTTTAACAGGTGGCGGATTTGTCGTAACATGGCAATCAGAAGGACAGGATGGTGATCTTTACGGTATTTACGGGCAGATCTATAACGGATATGGTGATGAGATCGGTGAAGAGTTCAGAATTAATTCCTCCACAATTGGTGATCAGTCCACCCCATCAGTTTCCGGTTTAAGAGGTAATGATTTTGTGGTTATATGGCAGACTAAAGTGCAAGAGGATAACGACCATAATGTATATGGCAAAGTCTTTTATATGGATACAGATGGCGATGATATACCTGACAGTATAGAAAATGTTTCTTGTATGGATATGGAGGATGCAGATACGGACGATGACGGAATCCCCGATGGTGTTGAGGATTTAAACCATAATGGTCAGGTTGATTTCGGTGAGACGGATCCCTGTAACCCTGATACGGACAGTGACGGATTAACGGATGGTCAGGAGGATATCAATTACAACGGCATAGTTGATTCTGGTGAAACAGATCCATGCAATGCGGATACAGATGGAGATGGTATGCCTGACAGTTGGGAGATATTTTATGGGCTTAATCCAATAGCCAATGATGCAGACGCTGATAAAGATGGTGATGGTTATAGCAACTTACACGAATATATAACAGGTACCAGCCCGGATAATAGCAGTGATTATAAAGCACCTCCTATCGCTGATGCCGGAGAAGATCAATTGGATGTAATAGAAGGCGAAACTGTTACTTTATATGGTACCAATTCTTCTGATCCTGATGATGGAATAGCAAGTTATCTATGGGAACAGATTGATGAAGGACCGGTTGTTACTTTATCAGATGAAACGGATGTGATCCCTACGTTTGTAACCCCGCCTGTAGGTGAGAATGGAATAACCCTGACCTTTAAATTGACTGTTACTGACAAAGGTGGGCTTACATCCGAAGATACTGTTGCAGTAACCATAGAAGATAATGAAATTACAGGCTTTCCGGAATATGCACTAACCTTCACAACTTCTACAAATCAAAGTGCAGGATGTATAATGGAAGAAGGTGGAAATATCGTAGCTCTGGATATTATTGAACCTTCCATGATAACTGATACAGTAAACAGGCCGGAAAATCTTGTATATGGACTGATGGATTTCAATGTTAAAACCGACGTCGCAGGGGGAACAGCGAGAGTAACCATATATCTCCCATTACCGGCTCCTGCTGGCTATTCATG